>JAOTYD010000003.1 GCA_029862005.1 Gammaproteobacteria bacterium
ACAGGTTGTCGAGCTTTTTACCGGATGGCTCGGCCATGTAAAGATTGAGCGATTGCCCCTGGTCGATCCATTTTTGCCGGCGCGATGCTGCTTCGACCAGCCAGCGCGAATCGACTTCAAACGCGGTCGCATATATGGCTTTCAATATTTCCGGTACCCGATCAATGTGCTGTACGCTGCCATCGTAATACTTCAGATCGTTGACCATGACATCGTCCCACAGGCCCTGCTGCTTCAAATCGTCCACCAGGTAAGGATTGACCACGGTAAATTCACCGGAGAGGTTCGATTTGACAAACAGGTTCTGGTATATCGGTTCGATTGACTGGCTGACCCCGCAGATGTTCGAAATCGTCGCTGTGGGTGCAATCGCCATCGTATTCGAGTTACGCATGCCAATGCTCATAACCCGCTGGCGCAGGCTGTCCCAGTTCATGCGTGAACTTTCGTCCTGTTGCAGGTAGTCACTGCGAGATTCCCGCAGTCGCGCTACCGAGTCGATTGGCAGGATACCCTGGCTCCACAGTGAACCCGGGTAGCTGGAGTAGGTGCCGCGTTCCTCTGCAAGCTGGGTGGAGGCCTGGATCGCGTAGTAACTGACGGCTTCCATCGATTCATCGGCAAACTCGATGGCGTCTTCCGAGGCATAGGGAATATGCTGCTTGTACAGGGCGTCCTGGAATCCCATGATGCCGAGTCCGACCGGTCGATGGCGCAGGTTGGAGGTACGCGCCTGCGGCACGCTGTAATAATTGTAATCAATCACGTTATCCAGCATGCGCATTGCGGTGTTAATGGTCTGCTCGAGTTTCGCGAGATTCAGGCCGTTTTCATCGACATGCTGGGGCAGGTTGACGGAGCCCAGGTTACAGACCGCGATCTCGGTATCCGAAGTATTCAGTGTAATCTCGGTGCACAGGTTGGACGAATGCACAACGCCGGCATGTTGTTGCGGCGACCGGATATTGCACGGGTCCTTGAAGGTTATCCACGGGTGGCCGGTTTCAAACAGCATGCCGAGCATTTTGCGCCATAAATCGATTGCCTTGATGCGGCGAAAAGACTTGATTTCGCCACGGTCAGCCTTTTCTTCATAGGCCACGTAAGCGGCCTCGAAATCAGTGCCGTAGAGGTCGTGTAATTCCGGGACTTCACAAGGTGAGAACAGCGTCCACGGTCCTTCCTCGGCAACCCGTTTCATGAATAAATCGGGAATCCAGTTGGCGGTATTCATGTCGTGGGTGCGACGTCGCTCTTCGCCGGTATTTTTCCGTAGATCGAGAAAATCCTCGATATCGAGATGCCAGGTTTCGAGGTAGGCACACATTGCGCCTTTGCGCTTACCACCCTGGTTAACTGCTACGGCGGTATCGTTGGCGACCTTCAGGAATGGAACTACGCCCTGTGATTTACCATTGGTGCCCTTGATGTGCGAGCCCATGCCACGCACCCGGGTCCAGTCGTTGCCGAGACCCCCCGCAAACTTGGACAACATCGCGTCGTCCTTGATCGCACTGAAAATACCATCGAGATCGTCAGGTACCGTTGTCAGGTAACAGCTCGACAGTTGTGGACGCAGGGTTCCCGAATTGAACAGGGTCGGGGTGCTGCTCATGAAATTAAACGAAGACAGCAAGTTGTAAAATTCGATGGCCCGTTCCTCACGCTTTACCTCGTTGATCGCAAGGCCCATGGCGACCCGCATGTAAAATGCCTGCGGTAATTCGAAACGCACGTCGTGATAATGAATAAAGTAACGGTCATACAGGGTCTGCAGCCCGAGATAAGTGAACTGGTGGTCTCGCTCGGATTTAAGGGAATTACCCAGAAGTTCGAGGTCAAACTTGAGCAGTTCCTTGTCGAGCAGTTCGAGCTCGGTCGCTTTTTTGATGTAATTGCCAAAATATTCACAGTA
The DNA here is from genome assembly GCA_029862005.1 of Gammaproteobacteria bacterium. Classification (NCBI taxonomy): domain Bacteria; kingdom Pseudomonadati; phylum Pseudomonadota; class Gammaproteobacteria; species Gammaproteobacteria bacterium. The sequence continues at coordinate 1,916 of JAOTYD010000003.1, forward strand.
ACGATCGGACATTTCGGCAAAAGTTGCGCTAGGTGCGCCATCGTTGATAAAGCTCAGGGATTCGGTGCGTAATTCGTCGAGTAACAGGCGTGCTGCGACCTGCGAGTATTCCGGCTCTCGATCGATCAGTCCGCGTGCACTCATGACCGCCGTAGGACTGATGTCTTTCTGTGATACGCCATCAAACAGGTTCTTGACGGTTCCATTGTAAACCTGCTCGGCACTAACGCTGTCGAGTCCGGTACAGGCTTCATTAATAACCGTTTGCAGGCGCAGGGTGTCGAGTGGTGCAATGCTGCCATCTTCCTGCTTGACGGTGAGCACGACGCACTCGTCCTCGTGGAACTCTTCCGGCGCATCGATTCTGCTCTGCGCGCGTGCGGCAGCACGCTCTTCGCGGTAAAGCACGTAAGAGCGCGCAATTTTCTGTTCGCCATTGCGCATCAGGGCCAATTCAACCTGATCCTGGATATCCTCGATATGGAAAGTACCACCATCGGGCTGACGTCGGGTCAGCGTAACGACCACGAGATCGGTTAACTTTTCGACGGTTTCGTGAACCCGGGTTGAAGCAGCGGCCTGGCCACCTTCGACGGCCAGAAATGCCTTGGTCATTGCCACTGCAATCTTGTCTTTATCAAAACTGGTTAACTTGCCGTTGCGGCGTACAACGTTGTAGTTACTGCTGAGCAAATTGTTCTTGTCTGTGGTGACAGCCGGCACTGACTTGACGGGTGCGTCGGTTGTGTCTGTTAAGGGTGATTCAATATTTTGCATTTAAAGCCCGGTCCGTGATTACCAAATTTACTGCTCGGATAAGATCCGCGTTTCTGACTTTCTGGCTATTTGTTCCTGTGGATAGTTAAAGTAATTTCTAACTATCGCTTACAAGTATTTGTGCTCTTGGTGGATTGGAATCAACCAGCCAGCATTTAATATTTGTTATCGGTTAAATTTAACGTGACACACAATATAATGTGTTTTGACGGAAGGTCAAGTACATTATATTGTGCATGATTCTGTGGAGACGGCGGGAATATCCTGTGGATAAGTCGGATTTTATTACTCGAAATGGCGTCAGCAAAGGCTTCTAGCTTATTGATTTCTCTCACCTCGAAATTTCCCGAATCAAAAAATATTATTTAGTTAAAAATTTCATAAAAAATATGTATAAGCTGATACCTGTGAAATCATATTTGGGCCTTCGCAATGGGATATAGATTGGGAATCGATCTCGGTGGCACTAAAATCGAGGTATTGGTGCTGGACCCGAATCAGCGACCGGTTTATCGGGAACGTGTTGCCACTCCGGCCCACAGTTACGACGAAATACTGGCGACGATTGCCGATCGGGTGATAAGCGCACGTGCTAATGTCAAGCAGGAAATGACGATCGGTATCGGTATCCCGGGTGCGATATCTCCGGCAACCGGATTATTGCGCAATTCAAATACAGTCTGCATGAACGGACGACCTTTTTTAGGTGATATTGAAAAATTGCTGGAATGTGAGGTTCGTGTTGAAAATGACGCCAACTGTTTTACCCTGTCGGAAGCGTTGGGAGGCGCCGCAAAGGATTACAGGATAGTTTTTGGCGTGATTATCGGTACCGGAACCGGGGGTGGTCTCGTGATTGATGGTCGACTGGTGAACGGGCCGCACTCGATCAGTGGGGAGTGGGGGCATAATCCGCTGCCTTGGCATCACAGAGACGACGGGTCGCCAGCTTGTTTTTGCGGCAAGACATCCTGTATCGAAACTTTTATTTCGGGACCCGGATTTGCACAATCTTTCGAGACTCGTTTTGGGCGCAAGCTTTCGAGCAAGGAAATAATTGCCGCCGCCGATAGCGGGGACGCCGAATGCCGTATCATGATGGACATCTATCACGATCAGATGGCACGCGCGTTGGCCCACGTCATTAATATCGTCGACCCGCACGCGATCGTACTGGGTGGTGGCATGTCAAATATCGATTCAATTTATGCCGAGATTCCCAGGCGTCTCCCCGAGTACGTATTTTCAGACTTTGTCGAAACCTCGATACTGAAAGCCGAGCGTGGGGATGCCAGCGGTGTATACGGTGCGGCACTGCTGTGGGAATAATGCCGCTTTTTCGACTAAGCTCATTGCCTGTCGAACAAATAAACATAATATGGCCAGCGTTAATTCATTAAACGTCGCAGCAGCACAGGGAACCGCCGGTCTTCACCTGCTGGTCGAGGAAATCGACAAGCTGGTGAGCCTGCCGGATATCTACTATCGCCTCGAGGAAGCGATAGTCGATCCCGGGTCGACCACTGATTCGATTGCGGAACTGTTGCGCAGTGACCCGGATTTGTGCGCGCGCATGTTACGCATGGCCAATAGCGCTTTCTACAGCTTCCCGACCACGATTGAAACTATCGAACGGGCGGTCAGTACTATCGGCCTGCGCCAGATTCGCGAGCTGGTCCTGGTTACCGCCGTGATAAAGGCATTCGAGGGGATACCCCCGGAAAAGGTGGATATGGCCAGCTTCTGGGAACACAGTGTCGCGGTCGGTATCCTGGCGCGCGAGATTGGCCAGGCTGGTGGAATTCCAGGTGCGCAAAGCTTTTACATACCCGGCCTGTTGCACGACCTGGGACGGCTGGTGATGTATCTGAAACTGCCAGCGCTTATGAATGACTTGCTGGACCAGCGGGAATCGAGCGGACGCGCCATGCATGAACTCGAGCATGAAGTACTAAGCTACTCCCATGCCGATATTGGTGGCTGCCTGCTGGCGTTCTGGAAACTGCCGCCGTCGATATGTGAACCCGTGACGACGCATCATAATCCAGCAGAGGGCGGTGAGTTCATGCTAAGCGCCTGTGCTATTCACATCGCTGATGCCTGGGTCAACTCAAATCAAATCGGTAGTAGCGGCGACAGATTCGAGCTCGACATCAGTGACGAGGCGCTGGCACTGGTTGGGGTCGATCTGGAGGCTGTCGAAGCGGCAGCCTCCAGCGCGGCAGAGCAAATCCGTGCCGTGGCAAGACAGTTTATGGGTCATTAGCCGAGAACCAGGGTTGCGAGTCCCAGGAATGCGATGATACCGACGACATCGGTAATGGTGGTTAATACCACTCCCCCGGCGATTGCCGGATCAATTCCAATCTGACGCAAGACTACCGGAATAACCGCTCCGGCGAATGCCCCGGAGAGCAGGTTCACGACGAGCGCAAAGGCGATGACCATGCCAATTGCGAAATTCTGAAACCAGATGATCGACAGTGATGCTACTACTATTGCCCACAGTAACCCGTTTAATAATCCAACGGATATCTCCTTTCTAATCAGTGAGCGGTAATTAGAGCTACCCAGTTGACCGAGGGCAAGACCGCGAATTGCGATGGTCAGGGTTTGTGATCCGGCGATTCCACCCATGCTGGGCACGATCGTGATCAGGATCGCGAGTGCGACCACCTGGTCGAGGATTTCTTCGAAGAAGCCGATTACGTAGGCGGCCAGAAAAGCGGTTAACAGGTTAATACCCAGCCAGATCCCGCGTCGCTTCGAAGTCACCAGCACCGGGGAAAACATGTCTTCCTCTTCAGAGAGACCGGCCATGCCCATGATGGAGTGATCGCCTTCATCGCGAATGACATCGACGACGTCGTCGACTGTGATACGACCGATAAGCCTGTGTTCTTCATCGACGATTGCGGCGCTCACCAGGTCGTATTTTTCAAATTCACGAGCCACCTCGTTGTCTGACATGTGTACATGCATGGCATCGACATCGGTACGCATAATACTTTTGACCTCGGCCTCCGGGTCGTTGGTCAGCAGGTCACGTAAATACAATGCACCCATGTAATGGTCATGACGGTCGGTGACGAAGAGCTGGTCGGTGTGATCAGGTAACTCACCGCGGATACGCAGGTAGCGTAACACCACGTCGAGTGAAACATCGGCACGCACCGTGACCTGGTCAATGTTCATCAGGCCGCCGGCGGTATCCTCGCTGTATGACAGAACCGATTCGAGCTTTTCACGCTTGTGCGCGTCCAGCGTATGCAGCGTCTTTACAAGCTTGTCGGTGGGAAGGGCCAGGATAAGATCGGCCTGATCGTCCACATCCGGCAGGGTTCCGACAATCGTGGCAATTTCTTCGGGATCGAGCTCTCTGAGCTTGGCGTCGCTGATGTCGTCCTGGGTTTCAAGTAATACGGCACCCAGGTCACCCGGTTCGATCAGCGGCCAGATCGAATCCCGTTGCTGTGCTGGCAATGAGTCAAGCAACAAGGCGATCTCTGCCACGTTGACGGAACTCAATAACTTTAATATCTCAATCCTGTCGCCGGATTCAAGCGCTACCGATACGTCCTGACGCAGTTGCTCGATATCTTCTTCAATCATTTTGCGCTCATTCGGCTTCGCCGAAGCGGTCACCGATCAATTGCAGCAACGCGTCGCGACAGGCCTGCTCGTCGTTTCCCTCAATCTCTAGCTCCAGTTCAGCGCCCTTGCTCGCAGCCAGCATCATAACGCCCATGATACTCTTGGCGTTGATACGATTACCCTTGCGCGTGATGAATACCTCGCTCTCGAACTGGCTGGCGCAATTGACCAGTTTGGATGCTGCACGCGCGTGCAGCCCGAGTTTGTTCACGATGGTTACCTTTTCGGTGATCATTCCTGGCCCAGTTGTATCCCGCTCCTGCCGCCCTTCAGCGCGGTTTCGCTGAGTTGCTCCAGTGGTTGCTGTGCGTAGTTTAATACGCGCAGCAACATCGGCAAGTTTAACCCGCTAACGACCCGCGCATTGCGATCGCCGGCGAAATGCCGGGCCAGGTTATCAGGTGTTGCACCAAAGATATCGGTGAGCACCAGTACACCCTGACCCTGTTCCTGGTCATCGATTGCATTACGGATTAAATCCGCGAATTTACCGAGCACTGCGGGTTCGAGATCCGACGGTACCGACACCAGGGAAACCGGCACGGGGGGCTGTTTGAATATGGTCCTGGCCACAGTAATCAGCTGCGCGCCGATATCCTCGTGAGTTACCAGTAAAATGCCGACATTCATGCCATGTCACGGTGACGGATGGACAGGCTGCTACGGTCTTTTTTGAATTTCGTAGCGATACGTTCCGCCAGGTATACCGAGCGATGTTTGCCCCCGGTACAACCGATCGAGATTGTCATGTAACTGCGATTCTCTTTTTCGAAGCGCGGGATCCAGTCGTCCAGGAAAGAATGAATTGATTCGAACATTTTCTCGACATCCTCGTATTGCTCGAGGTACTTGACCACCGCACGGTCGCATCCGGTCAATGGCCTGAGGCTTTTTTCCCAGTGGGGATTCGGTAGACAACGCACGTCGAATACAAAATCGGTATCCGCTGGAACGCCATTCTTGAAGCCGAAGGACTGAATTAAAATTCCCATTTCGGAGCTTGATTGCGATAGCAGCTGGTCAATGATCATATGCCGCAGTTCATGCACGCTCAAATTTGAGCTATCAATCGAAAGATCTGCATTGGTGTGAATATCTTCCAGCATTTTCTTTTCCTGCTGGATGGCGTCGGCCAGCGGCAGGCCCGTTCTGGAAAGCGGATGTTTGCGACGGGTTTCGCTAAAGCGTTTTAACAGCCGTGAAGTATCCGCGGTCAGGAACAGGATCTTGACCTCTAACGGGTGCTTGTTAATTTTATTCATGATGACGTCGAAACGATCCGAATCATCAATCCCGCTGCGTGCATCGATAGCGATAGCGACCAGGTCATAAGGTTCCGGGGTCGTGTTGATCATGTTATCGATGAGTTGCGGCAGCATTCCGAGCGGCAGGTTATCGATGCAATAGTAACCGGCGTCCTCCAGCGTATGCAGGGCTACGGTTTTTCCAGAGCCGGACAGGCCGCTCACAATCACCAGTTTCACTCTGTGTTCATCCTCGAAGCCGGGTCGGTCGTAGCAGGATTCTGCGCTATTGCCTGGCTTTGACGCGTGATGAAATCCTGCGCGGCATTGTACCCGTTTATCTGTAACAAATGGTTGCGCGTCGCCGCTTCGACCAGTACCGCCAGGTTGCGGCCCTGCGCCACCGGCAGCGCCACCTCTGGAAACTCGAGGCCCAGGATACTGCGCCGTTCGAGATTTTTACCGAGTCGGTCGAACTCGGTTTTGTTTTTCTGATTCAGTTCGACCAGTTTGATGATGAGACCCAGTGGCATGCTATTTTTCAGCGCGTTGGCACCAAACATCGCGCGCACGTTGACAACACCAAGGCCGCGTACCTCCAGGAAATCGGTCAGCAATTCCGGGCTTTGGCCCACAACCATATCGGGGGTGCTGCGTGAAAATAACGTAACGTCATCAGATATCAAATGGTGACCCCGGGAGATCAGCGATAAAGCCAGTTCGCTTTTACCAACTGCCGTTTTACCAGTAATAAAAACGCCGACATTATAGACTTCTAAAAAGACGCCGTGTTCATCGGTTTTTTCAGCCAGGGCGTGCGCGAGCAGGTAACGAGTATTGTCGAGTAAATCGGAATCGTTAAGTCCCGAAACCAGAACCGGCACCTCGTTGGATTCGCACAATTTGATCATGGCCTCCGGAAGCAGGTTGTCCTGGCTACAGATGATCGCGCAAACCGGTCCGTGAAACAGCGTTTTGAACAAGCTGGTTTGTTGACTATTGCTCAGCTTCCGGATATAGCGAGATTCCTGATAGCCGACAACGACGATACTCGAGGTGCGGATAACGTTGAAGTAATCGGCCGCATCGAAAGTGTTCGAAGCCTGGCGCGACAGCTTTATCTCGCGTTCCAGGCCGACCGGGCGAGAATTGAAGTCTAGTTTTAGTTTTTGCTGATACTGGGAGAGAAAGTCACGGATTTTTAAAGCGGATCTCATTGCTCAGCCGACCGAATTATTTGTCCAATTTCATCGCGGTTGGCCGCAGCGCGTATCGCTTCACAAATCTCCGGTTTGGAGAATATGCCGGCAAGCGAAGACAGGATTATCAAATGTTCTTCGGTTGCTTCTTCGGGGATGATTATGGTGAATACCAGGTCAACCGGAATGTTATCGGGCGACTCGAAATTGACCGGTTCATTTAGCCGGAAAAAAAAGCCCAGGGTCTGGTCGAGGTTCTCCAGGCGGGCATGCGGGACCGCAAAGCCGTGACCGAGTCCGGTGCTACCGAGCCGTTCACGATTCAGCAGATTGTTGTAAATCACGGATTCGGGAAGTTGGGTTCGATCAGCTACAATATTTGCGATCAGCTCCAGGAGCTTTTTCTTGCTGGTTAATTCAGTATCGATGAAAATACTTTGTGGTGACAAAAGTGCAGAAATTGTCATTATTCAAGGATTGAACATGGGCGACTTGGAATTGATGCGCGAATCTTAATGCAATTGTACGAGTATGCAAGTGCAATGGATCTCGTTTTGGGCAAAAAAAGGGGGAGCAGTCTCCCCCTGGTTTGATTTCAGGCCAGCTCGGCAGACGTGCCTTTGAGCCGATGGCTCTTCAGTTTTTCTTTGTGTTTTTTTCCCTGGCGATCAAGTTTATCGACGAGACCATCAATTGCGGCATACATATCTTCCTGGACATCGTCGGCATGCAGGTTACTGCCGCTGACGTGCAGTGTGGCCTCCGCCTTGTGACGCAGTTTTTCCACAGTTAGTACGATATGAATGTCCAGCGCCTGGTCGAAGTGCCGATCGAGCTTTCCGACCTTTTCGTTTACATAGTTGCGCATGGATTCCGTTATGTCGACATGATGACCGCTTAGACTGACTTGCATATGTAACCTCCTCGGCTGTGAGGTTCGCATTGCTGCGAACCGTTGGTGTCTCAGAAAAGACGTTTACGCTCGTTGGACGGTGGAATATTTAACGCTTCCCTGTATTTAGCTACGGTTCTCCTGGCTACGTTAATACCCTGTTGCTCCAACAAAGTTGCTATCTTGTTATCGCTTAGTGGTTTCTCCGGTTTTTCCGCGGCAACGAATTTTTTAATAATGGCCCGTATTGCCGTGGCCGAGCATTCACCGCCATCGGCGGTACCCACATGACTCGAAAAGAAGTACTTGAACTCGAGTATACCACGCGGCGTGTGCATGTATTTATGAGTCGTCACTCTCGAGATCGTCGATTCATGCAGCTCCAGCTGTTCGGCAATATCGCGCAGTACCATGGGCTGCATTGCCTCTTCGCCATATTCGAGGAAGGCATGCTGGCGTTCGACGATTGCCGTTGCGACACGCAACAGGGTTTCGTTACGGCTTTGCAGGCTCTTGATAAACCAGCGCGCCTCCTGTAAATGATCTTTTAAATAAGTATTCTGATCGCTAGTGTCGCTACGCTTGATCAGGCTCGCGTACTGGTCGTTAACCCGGAGTCGCGGGGCGTGCTCCGGATTGATACTGACTCGCCAGCGTCCCGATTGCTTGCTAACGTAAACATCCGGTACAACATATTCCGCATGGTTTTGACTGATACTGTGTCCTGGGTGCGGATTGGTCGTCTGGATCAGTTTGATGATTTCTGCCAGTTCGCTATCACTGGCCTGCAAACGACGCTTCAGTAGCGCCACATCGTTACTGGCAAGGTGTTCTAGGTACTTGTCGACCAGCACTTTTGCCTTGGCGAGGCAGGGTGTTTCGGGGTCGTACTGTTCCAGCTGAATCGTCATGCATTCGCTTGGCGATTTGGCCGCAACGCCTACCGGGTCGAATCGCTGCACCAGGTGTAACACCGCTTCGACTTCATCTAGCTCCAGGTTCTCGTGTTGTTGTGCCAGACCTTCGTAAATATCTTCGATGGAATCGCTCAGGTACCCGCTGTCGTTTATAGCGTCGATTATCGCAAGTCCGATATCGTGGTCGATTTCTGAAATATGGGCACAGTCGAGCTGCCAGGTTAGATGATTCTTGAGCGTATCCTCGGCACCCGACTGGTTCTCAAACATATCGCGATTGTCGATGCCTGAAGTGGCGGACTGGGTGGACGAACCCGGCAGGTTGTCGTAGATGTGTTCCCAACGGGCGTCGATTTCAAGTTCATCCGGAAGCGTTTGTTGGGCGCGATTCTCTGACACCGGATTGGGTAGTTTGAAATCGGTCGAATCCTCGCTATTGGAACCACCGCTTGATGCATCGGTATCAAAAACGGTTATCTCACCGAGATTATCTTCCTGTTCGAGTAGCGGATTGGCATCCAGGGTTTCCTGGATTTCGGCCTGGAGTTCCAGCGAGGAAAGCTGCAGCAATTTGATTGCCTGCTGCAACTGAGGCGTCATCGTAAGGCTTTGCCCTATTCGCAGTTGCAGGCTTTGTTTCATAGGCGGGGCCGTTCCTTGTCTAGTAAATTGCCAGGATACTTGTTATCTCCCATGGGTATTGTTATAGCTTAAAATCATCGCCTAAGTAAATCTTTCTTACGATTTTATTATCGAGAATCTGGCTCGGATTTCCCTCGGCCAAAACCTCGCCATTGCCCATGACATAGGCACGATCACATATCCCCAGGGTTTCGCGAACATTGTGGTCGGTGATCAAAACGCCGATCCCGCGCGTGGCGAGCTGACGGATAATTGACTGGATGTCGATCACCGAAATCGGGTCAACCCCGGCGAAGGGTTCATCCAGCAGGATGAACTCGGGTTGATTGGCCAGTGCGCGCGCGATTTCAACACGCCGACGTTCTCCACCGGAAAGCGAGATACCGTCGGTGTCGCGCAAATGTTCTATCTGGAACTCTTCCATGAGTTGTTCCAGCATTTGATTACGGGCGGCCTTATCAAGGTCTTTGCGCAGCTGCAGAATGGCCATGATATTCTGCGCCACCGTGAGACTGCGAAATACCGATGCTTCCTGGGGCAGGTAGCCGATCCCGAGTCTGGCGCGAAGATGCATTGGCAGGTGGTCTATGGATTTATCATTCAGATGAATGGTGCCCGCGTCATTGTTGATCAAGCCGACGATCATGTAAAAACAGGTGGTTTTTCCGGCACCGTTAGGGCCCAGTAATCCAACGATTTCGCCGGCAGCAACCTGCAGTGAAACCGATCTGACAACCTCGCGTTTCTGGTAGGCCTTGGCCAGCCCGGTCGCTTTGAGTAGATTGGTGTTGCTCATCAAAGATTTATTCGGAGGATTTAGAATCCTGGCGGGGCTGGATCAGCATCTTCACACGCTCATCGGACTCTGAACTGCCGGCCTTGATACTGTTACTCTCGGTGTTGACGCGAATCATCTCGCTTTCGATGATATCGCCGGCGTGACTGAAACGTGCGCTGCCACGCAGCACGAGCAGGGACTGGCTTTCGGTGTAGTCGATCTGTGCTGCTTCGCCCAGCATTTCGATTTGATCGTCATCGAGCTGTCGAAACCTGGCCGGGGCACCGGTCATTTCGATGACCTGCAACTCATTATCTGCATTGAAACGAATCACCAGTCGTTCGGAACTGATCTGGAGACTTCCCTGGATCAATTTGACGTTACCCTGGTAAATACTGATGCGCTCCGACTCCCTGACTTCGAGGCTGTCTGCCTCGACCTCAATCGGTTGGTCACCGTCAGAGGCAAGCGCCCGGAGCTGACCGGGAAACAACAGGAAAAGTAATACAATGGTTTTAACTATCGCCGTCATAATAAGTAGCGCGGGTATTTTTGAATCGGTAGACCTTGCCGCCCAGATCGAATACAGCCTGTTCGGCCTCGATCGTGGCCTGATCGCTAAGCATTGAAATCCTGCTATCGCTGATGACCAGGTCTCGATCCGGTTCGAAACTAATGCTTTCGGTGTTGATGCGTAGCGGGTTATCACCCTGCCTTTGCATGACCACGCTTTCCCTCAGATGCAAAATATTAACCTGGTGCTCGAATTCCCCGACATTGGCATCAACCTGCCATTGGTCACGGTCGCGAAATATCTTCAACGACGGAATTTCGATGGTGCTCACATCGGTACGCAGGTAGTGTTCTAGGCGGGGACTGTCGAATTCGTAATCAACATTACCATCCGTATTCATCGAGCGGTAATGCAAATTGGTCAGGTAGTAATCGATATTGTCGGGGATAATCAGGTCAGCTCTTTCGGTGATGGGTCGAAGGTGAATTTCATAGATCCATCCGGCCGCGATCGCTCCGATGCCGAGCACAAAGATAAAAACCAGAATCCGCAATTTCATGACAGGTAGCTATTCTGCCGGTCATCAAGCATGGACTGTGCTTCCAGGATGAAGTCGCATACCTCACGCACCGCTCCCTTGCCACCTGGCGTCTCGGTCACCCAGTCACAGTGTTGTTTGACAAAATTGTGCGCGTTATTTACCGCAATCGCCAGGCCGACTTTTTGCATGATCGGCAGATCCGGCAAATCATCCCCGACGTAAGCCACCTGTGCTGGTTCGAAGCCAGTAGCCTGCAGCAGTTTTTCAAAAGCCGTTAACTTGTCACGGTGACCCTGGTAGATATGTTTGACACCGAGCTCCCCCATGCGATGGTTGACGATATCCGAATTGCGTCCGGTAATGACCGCGACTTCAATGCCACAATCGAGCAACATGCGAATGCCATGTCCATCGAGAGAATTAAAGGTTTTGTATTCTTCTCCCCGGTTATCAAATGTCAGTCCGCCATCGGTGAGCACTCCATCAATATCGACGATGAGCAAACGCACCTGCCTCGCATCATCGCTTGCTCTAGTTGTCATGCATTTCTCCTATACAACACCGGCTCTTAATAAATCATGCATGTTTAATGCACCCTGAACGTTCATCCCGTCATCGACGACCATGAGTGCGTTGATTTTCTTGTCGTGCATAATCTTTAATGCCTCGCTGGCAATACGTTCGGCCTCGATCGTTACGCAGTCTGCCGTCATGAAATCCTGCACCCTGCTGGTAGCAATATCGGGCATGCTCTCAAAGGTACGACGCAGGTCGCCGTCGGTGTAAATACCCACCAGCTTGTTACTGTCGGCATCGATGACACCCGCCATGCCGAGGCCCTTGGCGGTCATCTCCAGTAACGTGTCCTTGAGCGTGGTTTCGGCAGTCACCAGCGGAATCGCATTACCGGTATGCATGATGTCGCTGACGCGCAGCAGCAGGCGCCTGCCCAGGTGACCACCGGGGTGAGACAGCGCAAAATCCTGTTCAGTGAATCCGCGTGCTTCGAGCACCGCCACGGCGAGTGCATCGCCCATCGCAAGTGCTGCCGTGGTGCTTGAGGTCGGTGCCAGACCCAGCGGGCATGCCTCCTTGGTTACGCTTACATCGAGGTGGATATTGGCACTCCTGGCCATGGTGGAAGTCGGGTTTCCGGTTAGCGCGACGAGCGGAATGCCGAGGCGTTTCAGCAGGGGCAGTAACAACGTAATTTCACTGGTTTCACCGGAGTTGGATAGTGCGATGACCAGGTCATCCGCGGTTATCATGCCGAGGTCGCCGTGGCTGGCTTCACCGGGGTGCATGAAAAAAGCGGGCGTTCCGGTGCTTGCCAGTGTCGCCGCTATCTTGTTGGCGATATGCCCGGATTTCCCCATGCCGGTAACAACGATTCGACCTTTGCATTTCAATACCAGTTCGCAAGCGTCATGAAAACCCTGGCCCAATCGATCGGCCAGGCTTAAAACTGCATCTGCTTCGGTTTTTAATACGGCGAGGCCAAGCTCGATATAGGCATGTTTTGTCATAGTTATCCCGCGGCGGCTTGATAATACAAATATAGCTGGTAAATGACAAAAGCCGCGAACAGAAAAATGCCTTTAACACGCGTCAGGTGGCGTGGTATCGCGGCCGGAAATCTTGACATCAGCAACAGTACCAATGTCAAGCCGATAGCGATCGGTAAATCACGCGCACGCGCGGCAGCATCGATGCTGAAAGTTGTGAACAGGGCGGGTAAACCGATTACCGCAAGTGAATTGAACAGGTTGGAACCGATGACATTGCCTATTGCCAGATCGGGCTTGCCTTTTTTCAGGCTTGCGATCGAAGCCGCGAGCTCGGGCAGGCTTGTGCCCAGTGCGACAATCGTCAGGCCGATGATCAATTCACTGACACCCAGGGTTTGCGCGATATTGGATGCGCCCCAGACCAGCAGCTTGGAGCTGCCGACCAGCACCACCAATCCCAGCAACAACCAGCCGATTGCCGCGGGCATCTTCATATCATGGATCATTTCCTCCTGCGCATGTTCCTCCCTGGCATACGCTGCCGGATTGCGTCGGTGTTCGCGTATCAAATAGTGTAGGCTCAGCAGCAACAAGCCGAACAGGGCGAAACCATCCACGATATCGAGCGTTAAATCGAAAAGACTCCAGGTCATCAACACCGTGGCGAGCGCCAGCAATGGGTACTCGGCTTTGAACAGCCGGGTTGCGATCGGAATCGGAGCCAGGATGGCCGTGATACCCAGAATCAAACCGATATTGGCGATGTTGGAGCCGAGCGCGTTACCGATTGCAATATCGGGCGTGTCTTGCAGGACCGCGACAATGGAAACCACGATCTCGGGCGCGGAAGTGCCGAATCCCACGATCGTGATGCCGATGATCATGACCGAAACGCCCAGTAAGTGCGCCATGGCCGCGGCGCCCTCGACAAATTTGTCTGCGCTCCAGATAAGCAATGCCAATCCAGCGAGGACGGCTGCAATGTGGCTAAGCAAGCTCAACATACGATTTGTCTAATAGTTAGAATTCGTCGGTAGAGGTGAATAGGCCGACACGTAAATCTCTAGCGCTGTAGATTTCCCTGTTATCGACTTCCATCGACGCGTCGCCGATGCCCATGACCAGCTTACGCATGATGACGCGTTTCATATCGATCCGGTAAGTGACCAGTTTCGAGGCCGGCAGCACCTGCCCGAAATACTTGACCTCGCCCGCGCCAAGGGCACGCCCGTGCCCCGGACCCCCTTTCCAGCCCAGGAAAAAACCGATCAATTGCCACATTGCATCAAGCCCCAGGCAGCCCGGCATTACCGGGTCGGTCTCAAAATGACACTTGAAGAACCAGAGATCCGGATTGACGTCCAGCTCGGCAATGATTTCACCTTTTTCAAACTTGCCGCCGGTATCGTTGATATTGATGATACGGTCGAACATCAGCATCGGTGGCAAGGGCAGCAGGGCGTTACCGGGACCGAATAAACCACCTTTTCCACATTCGATGAGTTCTTCATAGCTAAAGCTATGTCGATCGGTTAAAGATCTGGACATATAAATGAGCCAACGGGATTAATGGTGCGAACACTAACTTTTATGTGACAAATTTGCCAGTATTTCATAGGAATCATCCTCATTTACCCTGTTCAGCGTTCACTTGCAGGCTGTTAGCGGATAGACTCTGCTGGGTTTCCTTGCCGGTTGGCGATTTGAGTCAGCTATCATTCAGCTTCGCTAGGGAAGAATCACGATCATGATAAAATTAGCTATACAATTAGTCGGGCCTCTGGCCTTGATTTATGCCAGTTTCGCTCTGCACGCGGCGGAAAAGTTAGACCTGGAGCAAGCCATCGAGCTGGCGCTTGCCCACGATCCCCGTATCGATGAAAAGCAGGCCTTTGTGCGCAAGGCGCGGGGCTTACTGCAGGAAGCTGAGGGCTCCGAGGGTTTTCGCTACTCGGTAGACAGTTTCCTTGCACTGTCGACGGGCCTGGACGGCGGCTTTTATGAGGGCGGTGATGATTCCTGCAGTAGCAATTGTGCACCGCGCGATGATGCCTACGACTTCGATGACGGGCTGTCGCTCTGGGCTGGACTGACCTTCAGTATCGTCAAACCGCTGGCAACCTTCGGTCGCCTTGAGAACTACCAGGAGGCCGCGCAAAACAATATTCTGATCAAGCAGCAGGACGTTACCCTGCAGCGTGACGAAGTTGCCCTGCAGGTGGTCAAGGCTTATTACGGTTACCTGACAGCGCGCGATAGCCGTCTGCTGCTCGAGGATACCCGCAAGCGCCTCGACGGAGCGCTTGAACTGGTTGACGGATGGCTCGAAGAAGGTTCGGGCAATGCCAGCCTTTCGGACAAGTATGCACTTCAGGCCGGACTGGGCCTGGTTGATAATTTTCTCGCCGAGGCAAAAGGCCTGGAGCAGATCGCCATGGCGGGACTGAAGTTATTGACCGGCCGTGAAGAAGATGTGATTGAGCTTGCTGATCGACGTTTGCAGCCCCTGCCGCTACCCGAGCAGAGCCTGGAACAATGGATCGATCTGGCGCGTGAAAATCGAGTCGAGTTCAAGCAGGTTGCAGCGGGCCTTAGCGCGCGCCGCGCGCTGGTCGAGGCGACACGGGCGGATAAGAAGCCAATCGTATTTGCCGGAGTCGCCGGCTCGGTGGCGGTCGCGCCGGAACGTGATACGCTGGATAACCCTCATATTTATGATCCGTTTAATCATGCAGCCCTGTCGCCAGTACTTGGCATGCGTTGGCAGTGGGAGCAGGGCGCACAGCCCGCCCGTGTGGTGCAGGCGCAGGCGGACCTCGATGCACTGGTGCATAAAGCGTCGTTTGCGCGCATGGGGATCCCGTTCCAGGTCAGCGAGCAGTATTACTCGATGCAGGCCAAGCATGAAGCGATCGGTTCGATGCGCGCAAGCTCCAGGGCAGCACGCCGCTGGATGATAGCCTCGTATTCCGATTTCGAGGCGGGTCTCGAGGAAGCCGATGATATTATTAACGCGTTACAGGTATACGTGCTCGCTTATGCAGAGTATTTGCGAGCGGTGAATGATTTCAATAATCTTGTGTCTAAACTCAAAAGCGTTAGTGGGGTATTCCAGTGAAAAGAATTTTCACGTTCATGCTGTTACTGGTGGTGTGGCCTGTCTTCGCCGCGATGGGGCCCGAGCAACTGATCAAGCAAACCTCGGACAAGGTGCTGGCAGAAATCAAGGCCAATGCGGATGTTTACCAGAGTGATCCGGAGCGGATTTACCAGCTGGTTGATGACGTGGTGTTACCGCATTTTGACTTTTCCGCAATGACGGATCTCGCGCTCGGGAAATACAAGGATAAAGTTAACGGCGAGCAAAGGCCAACGATCGTCAATGAGTTCCGCTCCCTGTTGGTGCGCACCTACAGTTCCGCCTTGCTCGAATACACCGACCAGGAACTCATCTACCTGCCGATGGAAGGTGTCGAGAGCGACGGTATTGTCACCGTCAGGACTGAAATTGAACAGGCAGGCGGATTTCCGATACCCATCAACTACACGCTGCGCCTCGGCGATGAAGGCTGGAAGGTGTTTGATATCAGTGTTGACGATGTCAGCCTGGTTACCAATTACCGCTCGAGCTTCGCCCGCGCGATTAAAAAGGACGGTGTGGATGGGTTGATCAAAACCCTTCAGGATCGCAACCAGGAGCAGTAGCTAACATCTGTCAGCGGCGTTTTTTCGAGCTCGTCCGCGATCATCGCATCCCGATTCGCAATCTTGCCGGAAATACTTGCGATTCAGTGCCAAGTGAGATTCAAATCCATCATGGCAAGCCGAGGCATATACCTAATACTAACGGCGGTCTTCTGATAGAATGGCCGCCCTTGAATCCAGTGGCTGTACATGAACAAGTTAATCATTAAAGGCGGAGTCCCCCTGTCGGGGGAAGTACGGGTTTCCGGCTCCAAGAATGCGGTTTTACCGATTCTTGCCGGTACTCTGCTTGCAGACAGCCCGGTTATTGTTCGCAACGTGCCGCATTTGCACGATGTCACGACGACGATGGAATTACTGGGCCGCATGGGGGTCTCGCTCACCATCGGTGAGAAAATGAGTATCGAGATCGACCCCGCGACGCTGGAAAATACCTTTGCTCCATATGAACTGGTCAAGACCATGCGCGCCTCGATCCTGGTATTGGGCCCCCTGTTAGCCCGGTTTGGACGTGCTGAGGTATCGCTTCCGGGAGGTTGTGCAATCGGTGCGAGACCGGTTGACATGCATCTCGGTGGCCTCGAGGCAATGGGTGCAGACATCCTGGTCGAGCAAGGTTATATCAAGGCGCGTTGTGACCGGTTGAAAGGCGCGCGTATCGTCATGGACCAGGTGACCGTAACCGGCACTGAAAATCTGATGATGGCGGCCAGTCTCGCCGATGGAACCACGGTCATCGAAAACGCAGCGCGCGAACCGGAAGTCGTTGACCTGGCCGATTTTATTAACGCAATGGGCGGCCAAATCGAGGATGCCGGAACCGACATGATCAAGATTCAAGGCGTCGAGAAATTGCGCGGCTGTGATTACACCGTATTGCCCGATCGTATCGAAACCGGCACTTACCTGGTGGCGGCAGCGATTACCGGGGGTAAGGTCCTGGTCAAGCATACCGATCCGAGACTGCTCGATTCGGTGCTGGCCAAGCTTGAGGAAGCGGGTGCGTCAATCGATAGCGGTGACAACTGGATCGAGCTCGATATGGTCGGCCGCAAGCCGCATTCGGTAAATATCCGAACCGCACCCTATCCCGGATTTCCGACGGATATGCAGGCGCAATTTTGTGCGCTCAACGCGATCGCCGAGGGTACCGGTTCGGTCACCGAGACCGTGTTCGAAAATCGATTCATGCATATCCAGGAATTCATGCGGCTGGGTGCGAATATCCACATTGAAGGTAATACCGCAATTATCAGGGGCGTCGAGGGACTCAATGGGGCACAGGTAATGGCAACCGATCTGCGCGCCTCGGCCAGCCTGATACTGGCGGGCCTGGTTGCAAACGGGGAGACCGTGGTAGACCGTATTTACCATATCGATCGGGGCTACGATCACATCGAAGAAAAACTCGCTGGCCTGGGTGCGAAAATCCAGCGCGTTCCCAGTTAATCGACCATGCCTACCGGGTTAACCATAGCACTCGCGAAGGGCAGGGTTCTCGATGAATCCCTGCCCCTGCTGGCGCGCGCAGGGATTGAGCCTGCCGATGACCTCAGTGGCAGCCGCAAGCTCGTGTTTGCCACCAGTCACGCGGATATCAAGCTGGTGCTGATCCGTTCCGCGGATGTGCCGACCTACGTTCAGTACGGTGCGGCCGATCTCGGTGTGGCTGGCAAAGATGTACTGGCGGAGCACGGTGGTGAAGGCCTGTACGAACTTGTCGATCTGAAAATTGCGCCCTGTAGGATGATGACCGCCGGGTTTGCCGACAAACCGATGCCGCGCGGCCGCCTCAAGGTTGCGACCAAGTACCCGCGAATGACACGCCAGTTTTTCCTGGAGCAGGGGCGTCAGGTTGAGTTGATCAAGCTTTATGGTTCGATGGAACTGGCGCCCGCGGTCGGACTTGCCGACATCATCGTCGATCTCGTGGATACCGGCAATACGCTGAAGGCGAACGGGCTGACACCACTCGACCACATTATGGATATCAGTTCACGCCTGATCGTGAATCGTGCTTCGCTGAAGATGAAGAATCAGGCGGTCAAGAAACTCGTGGGCAAAATCGAAAAAGCGGTGAAGTAGAGTGGATATCAAGCGGCTCGACAGTCTTGACGACAATTTCAGAGCAGAACTCGATCAACTGCTGGCCTGGGATTCCGCGTCCGATGAAGCAGTTTTCAAAACCGTCAGAGAAATATTGAAATCGGTAAAAAACCAGGGCGATAGTGCGGTACTGGATTTTAGCCTGCGCTACGACGGGCTCAAGGCAAAAAACCTGGCCGAACTGGAAATGCCGCTGAATCGACTCCGGCAGGCTTATGATGAAATCGAATACAAGGATCGAGAGGCATTAGAGCAGGCCGCTGCAAGAATTCGCGCTTACGCGGAGCATCAGAAACTCGAGTCATGGGAATATACCGAGACCGACGGGACGCTGCTGGGTCAACAGGTTACCCCGCTGGATCGGGTCGGACTTTACGTGCCGGGTGGTAAAGCGGCTTATCCATCCTCGGTATTGATGAATGCTATTCCAGCGGTCGTGGCCGGGGTCCAGGAATTGATCATGGTCGTGCCGACACCGCGGGGCGTGGTCAACGAACTGGTATTGGCGGCAGCCCACGTTGCCGGCGTCACCCGGGTTTTCACGATCGGTGGAGCGCAGGCTGTAGCGGCGCTGGCCTACGGTACCGAGACGCTGCCGGCGGTGGATAAGATCGTGGGCCCCGGTAATATCTACGTCGCCACCGCCAAGCGCATGGTGTTTGGCACCGTCGGAATCGATATGGTCGCCGGTCCGTCGGAAATACTGGTAATCTGCGATGGCAAAACCGACCCGGACTGGATTGCGATGGACCTGTTTTCGCAAGCCGAGCACGATGAAGACGCACAGGCGATACTGCTCTCGCCCGACGGCGAATTTCTCGATCGGGTGGCGGCAAGTATCGAACGCCTGATCGATGAAATGCCGCGCAAACAGATCATCGACCGCTCGATGAGCACCCGTGGCGCCCTGATCAAGGTCTGTAACCTCGACGATGCCGCGGCCGTGGCCAACCATATTGCGCCCGAACACCTGGAACTCTCGGTCGATAATGCACAGCAATTGGCGAAATCGATTCGCCATGCCGGCGCGATTTTTCTCGGACGCTATACCGCTGAAGCACTGGGCGATTACTGCGCCGGCCCCAATCACGTGTTGCCGACTTCGCGTACCGCGCGTTTTTCTTCGCCGCTCGGGGTCTATGATTTCCAGAAGCGCTCGAGCCTGATCGGTTGTTCCGCGCAGGGCGCGTCCGAGCTCGGCAAGGTTGCCTCGAGGCTGGCACGCGGCGAGGGTCTGGAAGCCCACGCCCGCTCCGCGGAAAATCGCATAAAGTGAAGCCGCCCAAAGGCGGCTTCATCCCGGAAAGTGCGTCAGCACTTACCGCTGCGTCGGACCGCCGGGATCTCGCAAGAGCCTCCAGATACTAGCTATCGACTGGTTCGTGAAGACAGAACTTTCGGCAGCGTCAATTAAATTTTATCGTTGATCACCAATTCGAGCGTTTTACTGAAATTTGAAGGAATCGAATTTGACAGCTGTTCGTAATCTCCTGACTGTCTCTCGGGATTTCCGGATATTGATACCCTGGCCCCCACGATTACATTGTCGACACTGGATATTGTTCGGCCTGGTATCATTGCGTGACTGTCGTTTAGCGCGATGTCGAGAGGGAGTTCTGATACTTTCTTACGTAAAACTGCCAATGGAGGGCCGGGACTCTCAGCCGCGCGCGCAAAAACGAAGACCAGCGATTCGGGCGACAGTTTTTTTTGCAATGCGGGATTCAGTGATAATTTTAGTTGCAATCCAGCAGATTCTTCTGGGCCTGTCTGGCTGACTGCTTCCACAACCTGACTTTTTGCCAGACTCTCGTCTGCATTGGTCTTGTAGTCACGAAAATTGATTGAGGAATCAAAATTCTGTATTGAAGAATTATTCCGACTGAAGGAATCAATTCGAGGAAGGGGCTGCCAACTGCCTGCATAACTCAGGGCTTTAGCTTTTTCGAATGCTGCCTCCGCTTCCTGCCATCGATTCAGGTGATAGTAGGATTTGGACAGCAACACCCAACCGTCGACATCGTCCGGCTGGCTTTCTAAGCGTTGCTTCAGGCCGACCAGCAATACCTCGACCGATGCCAGGCCAGCGTTTGAATCCTGGGTGCCAGGGGTAACAGCTTGGGGGGCCTTGAATTCGCGCATAGGGTCTCGTTCTACGGGATCAGAGAATTGGGTAATCACAAAATAGATTCCCACTCCAACCAGCGTCAGCACAACGAATATCGATATCTTAAACTTTGATAAAAGGATCATGTTCAATCGAATAATCTTGCTAATTGTTGGTAACAGGCTGTGGCGCGAAAATTTTAATCGTTCGTCTCGTATTTTATATGCAGCATTGAGGAATGAGGAAACCTCTGCGCCATTTGCGTTTGGTGGCAGGCAAATGCACTAAAACTCGCTGTCGCTGACTCGATGACAGCCACTGCCACCGCAATTCTTGTTTTGCTCGACGGTGCCGCCCTTTCCACCGTTGTGAGCTCCTTCACTTTCGAAATCATTCGCGTGACAGGCTGCGCAAAAGGGCGCGTACTGGGGCCAGGGATACGGAATCGTACTGCTTATGGGGCTACCGTGGCATACAGTACAGCCCAGGTTCCTTCTGTGGTCGCCCGGATAGTTCCCTTGCGGGTCGTGACTGAAACTGGTCGGCGCCCAGCCGTTGGTGGTATGGCAAACGTCGCACTGTACGGTTGTCGATAAATGATCCGCTGGCTTGAAGGTCGCACCGCCGCCCGGACTATGACAGGTGTCGCAGTTACCGATACTACTGGCATCGTGTGTCCAGGTGCCGCCTACGAAGGTTGCCGTGGTGTGACAGAAGTAGCAGTCGAGACTGGTCGGAATATGCGCGGGCACGGCATCCATCATACCAGTCGCCGTAGTACCGTCGTGACATGAAACGCAATTATTAATGATCCCGGTATGATCGAACGTTGCCGGAATAAAGCTACTGGGGGAGTGACAGACACCGCAGTCCTGATTGGTTGCAACATGGCCGACTTTTTTCGGCGTAGCGAAACCGGCATCGTGACAGGATGCGCAGTTATCCACGATACCCGCATGATCAAATGTCGCCGGCAAAAAGCCCGTGGTCTGGTGGCAATCGACGCAATCACCGTTGGTCGGCACATGGTCGTTGTCTTTGCCTGTGGCGGTAATGCCGTCATGACATGAACCGCAGTTATTCAGGATGCCCTGGTGGTCAAATGTGGCCTGGGCAAATGATGTGGGGGTATGGCACACCGAACAATCCTGGGTGATCGGAATGTGGGGTGGGTTAACCTTGGCATCGGTGCCGGTCGCAATGACGCCATCGTGGCAAGACGCACAGTTGTCGACGATACCGGTATGATTGAACACCGCCGGCGCAAATGTGCCGCCGGGCACGTGACAGACTCTGCAATCCTCGGTTGTTACGACGTGGTTGACCTTGGCGTCCTTGCCGGTCGCATCGGTACCGTTGTGGCAGGAATCACAGCGCACTGCCAGCACGGCGGGATCGCTGTGGTCGACAAACGCGTCGGCAAAATTAGTCGTGTTATGACACAACGCGCAATCGGCAGAAGTTGCCGGATGCGGAGGAGTCGGTGTCTTTCCCCGGGCTCCAAGTGCGACAAAACCGGGGCTGCCATCGTGGCAGGAAGCGCAATTACCGGTAATGCCCTGGTGAGCCAGCATCGTGGTTGGCGTGAAGCCGTTGATGTTATGACAAACGTCACAATCCTGGGCCGTCGGTAAATGGTTTGCATCCTTGACTAGATTGGCGACAGGATTGCTCGGCAAAGGCAAGAATTGGCTGGTATGGCAGCCTTCGCAGCCGCGGGTTATAGAATCGTGAACCGCAGTACGAAATGTTGCCGACGGCGAGAAATCTCCTTGATTAGTCGTATTAGCACTGTGGCACACGACGCATGCTCCAAGTGCCGGGATATGATTCAGCTTTTTACCGATGGCCCCGGCCGCAACAAAGTCGGGATTGCCGCTGTGGCAGGATTCGCAATTGCCGGTGATGCCCGAGTGAACGAAGCCCTGTGCCGGCTTGAATGGAGCCGTGGTAGTGTGGCAAAAACTACAATCCTGGTTTGTCGGCAGATGGGAAGCCGGTTTTCCATAAAGCGTATTACCCGTTGTGCTGAAGTCACCGTTGTGGCACGACGTGCAGTCGTTGGGATTAATGCCGACATGGTCAAAGGTTGCGCCCGCAAAATCCGTGGTGGTGTGGCAATCGACGCAATCCTGGCTCGGGCCGAGCGGGGTGGGAAAGTGATTCAGGAGCATACCCACAGTGATCACATTGTCGTGGCATGTCGCACAATTGTTAACCACACCGGCATGGTCATAGGTGCCGGTTGTAAAGGTACCCGGGGTATGACAGACCCTGCAATCCTCGATGGTTGGCATGTGGTTGGCGTGCATACCGCTTGCCGATCCGGACCCATCTGCAACATGGCAGGAATCACAGCGAGCCGCCAGAACGACAGGATCAGTATGATCGACCCCGAATGCGGGCGTGAAACTGTCGGTGTTATGACAATTAGCGCAGTCGGCACTGGTTACAGGGTGGGTGGGCACCGCGGACGACTTGGCGGGGGCGTTAATACCATTGGTTTCGTTATGGCACGATTCGCAGGACTGTAACGTGGCATCGACCACGCTGTGGTTGAAAATACCGCCCATACTGAAGCTCACGATGCCGTGGCAGGTATCGCAATCGACAACAGTTACCGGATGGCCAATCGGTTGCCCCGTCGCCGAAACGCCATGACAGGAATCGCAGGTTATACCCGGACCGACCACGTCAGAGCCGGTGTGATCGGGGTAGGCGTCCAGGAAACTGGTGGTCGTATGGCAGTATCCACATTCGGAGCTGGTATCAGGGTGGGGAGGCGTGGGCGTCTTACCCCGGGACACGGTGCCGTTGTGGCAACCCGAGCATGATCTGGAAATACCCGTATGATCGAAGCTACCGTCCGCTGCTAGCGCCAGAAAACTCGTGGTATTGTGACAGTCGTCGCATTCGGCGTTCGTCGGCGCATGAAATTCGGACTTGCCGACGGCCAGTATACCGTTATGACATCCGCTACAGTTTCCAAATACTTCCTGATGATCAACGAATGGGGTGATATCAAATCCCGTGGGTGTATGACAGGTTTCGCAGTTATTGGTGGCAGCGACATGATTGCCTGATTTGGGCGGAATACCATTGACGCCATCGTCATGACAATTGACGCAGTTCGAAGACAGGCCTTGATGATTAAATGGACCCGTGGGTCTTTCCGGTGGAATTGTCGCCACGATCAGCTGAATGGCACGCTCACTGGTAAGGGCTCCAGCACTAACCGCCAGCTGCACCCGGAATGAACCTCTGGTATCGGCAACAAAACTGGGATTGGCTGAAGTAGCGTTTTGCAACACGGCGTTACTGCCGTCGGGCCTCGAAGCAAAAGACCAGCGAAAGCTTAGTGGTTGAGACGATGTGGTAAATGAATTGTTGTCGCTTGGGTAGGCAGTCTCACCGACTCGCACGGCAAGGATAGGCCCCGTCCTGGCCACTATGTCGACAGTCTTGTCTACCGCGGTACTCTGCAGGGAGGCTCTTTCGTCCCCGCCTCCACCGCATCCAGCGGCAAGCAAAACCAGCATCAATGCGAGCAAATTGATGCTAGGCCTTATGTACCTCCTATGTGTCGGCGCGGTGTGCATCTTAATCTTGTAAACAGTTACCGGTGTTGCTTCTGATAATGGAATCCATCGCTTTGCTAGTAGAATCCAGGGGAACCAATTCATATTTATTGGGAACTATATCCCAAATTAAGTGAAATGATATGGGAATATTACGCAAAAGTAAGTGTTCAGCAGACCCAGAACAGTCTCATTTTAGTTAAAAAAACACTGCTCGCTGTATACCGTTGGTAACGGAAACTGTACGTTTGGTCTGAAATCAGGTGGTTTCTACCGATGATGGCATCCTGCTGGAATCGACGTATCCTGCTAGCTCCTCGCGGAATCAGGCATAGTAAATTAACCGCAGGCTAGCCTGTTTATATCAGAAGAAATACGAATACCCAAGATACAGCGAATATGCGATCTGCTGGTCGAAATCGGGTAAGTCCAGGTCCGAATACTCGATGCCCAAATCGGCTTCAAAATCGAGGCTTTTTGCTGCCCGGTATCTGATTTTGATCGAAGGCATCAGAATATATTGATCGATCCTGGTACGCTTGCTGCGACGGTGATCCAGTCGAATTCTCGGATCATAGATTAAACCCCCGTCACCCGGGAATCGGCTTCGCAGGCGAACCGATTCGATGTCACTCGAGTCCAGATCAGACAAGCGCAGCCCGAAGGACGTAAAATCCCTGGCAGTGAAAAAGCCGCTGACAGAGTAGTCAAACGATAGCTCAACATCCCTCGATGAGGGAATGGCATCCACGCCGCCGGAGGATTTTGCCGCATCGAGTTCAACAACAGAGAGGTCCATGTTTAACTGTCGGTTATTATCAATAAAATAGCTGGCGCCGAAATACAGGGTATTGCTTTTGCTGCTCCGGTCTTCGGCCAGCTGGTAAATTTCATCCCGGGAAAACGTTTCGTCAAGCTCGTCGATCGAGTCTGCGCCCTGTCCCTGCAGTGCATTCAGCGTGGACAATAGTGGTGAATTAAGGCGACCAAGCGTCAGGTTGAAAGTCCACCGCGGATCGTAGCGGTAGTTCGAGATAAAGGTGACATTGTTCAGTTCTTCATAGAAAACGTCGTAGTCGACAATGCCGTAAATAAATCCGACGTCATTCCGGAGCTGGAATTCGCTGCCGATCGCCTGTCGGTCTGTTAGATCCGAGACCTCCTGATTTACCAGGTACAGATTGATATCGACCCAATCGTACGGGCTAATATCCAGGTTGGCTCCCAGCAGGGGATTATCGGATTCGAGACCGTCATATGGGGACCGGACCAGGTTTCCCGCGAAGTAACTGGGTTGATAGGCCGTGCGCGACAAATCCCTGAAGGTGAACCCGTCAAAACGTCCGTAGACGCCGGTTACGGTGCGATACTGGCGCCCACCGATAATACTGAAACTGTCCCGCGTGTAGCTCAGGTTAGCCTGCGAAATCCGGCTGTCGTTTTCATCTTCGATAAAGTCATTGACCAGACTCGAATCGATCTGAATCGACCATGTGTCTGCATCCGTTCTGCGTTGAATCTGCAGGTTGACATCGGTAACCAGTGCCTGGTTGACTTCCTCGGAACTTTCTCCGGGCCGGTCAATGACATCATCCCGATAATATTGTTGCACTGCGCCGCGAAATATCCAGTTGCCCTGGTCAGGATTCTTGTCCGGATTCGCCAATCGTTGTTTGGGATTGTCACCCATGGTGCGAATACCTTCCAGGCGATTCTGGACTCTTGCCGAGATTTCTGGCGGCGGACTGGTATCGAGCAAGGTTTCATATAGCACCACGGCCTCCGCGAATTTACGCTGGCGTTCGCGGGTGGTGCCGGCAAGCTCAAGGGCGGCACGTGCCTGTTCCAAATCTCCGCTTGATACGATTGCGTCGGTGATCGCAATGACCCGCGCATAGTTTTCATCCAAAAATGCCTGCCTGGCCTTTGACAGTAAAACATCATTCGTTTCGGGACTATTTTGTTCGGATTCAGTTTTCTGCTCGCTACCCACCTGTTTTAAAAAGGCGGTTAACTTTTGTTGCTCGGTCTTCGTTCGTAGATAAATCCTGGCACTCGAAAAATACGGCTTCAGTTTTTTTAGAGCCGCCCGGGCAATGTCGGCAGTTCTAAAATTTCCCAGTACCAGTCGGTGAAAAAATTCCCCATTGACCTTAACCTTGGCCTGATAGACAAAGTAGTTCTGCAGGGTATTCCGGGTATTTTGTGGCAGGCCGTCAAAGGGCTGTCTGCTCGATGCTATGATGATTGCATGAGGTTGCACCTGCATTGGCTGGGGTGGGCTTAAGAACAGGTTTTCAATCGCAATAATTTCGTAACTGGCTGCCGAAACATCGGATACACAAGCGAACCAGGGGATTGCCAGAATGATAGCGACGAAGGCTTTTTTCATCCTTTTACTGCGTCCTTTATTTTTAATTTTCGATCCCGATACATGAGACAGGCTCGACTAGGGTGGCGTTGCTGGAGTCCAGCCCAGGACACTGTGACAAGCCTCGCAGTCATTTCCCGAAGGAATATGCATCGGATCCTTGCCCTCGGCGATGACGCCATTGTGACAACTGAAGCAGGTTCCGATTACCGAACCGTGGTCAACCCGGATTACCGGTATCCAGTCCCGGGTATTGTGACAATCCTCGCAACTCGCCGTAGACGGGATGTGGCCGGGATTTTTACCTTCAGCAAATCCGCCGTTATGACAACTGACACAATTGCTGGTGGTGTCGATATGATAAAATTTCCAGCTCAGTGTAATGTGGCAGGCATCGCAGATATTACTGCTCGGTACATGTCCCGGATTCTTGCCCTCGGCGGTAACCCCATTGTGGCAGCTCGCACAGCTACCGCGGACCGCGGCGTGATCGACCCTGATAATGTTGGTCCATAAAGTGGGCGTGTGACAATAGTCGCAATCACCGGTGACCCGTATATGCTGGCTGGACGGAGCGCTGGCCTTTATTCGCCCCGAGTCGGAATGGCAACTGGCACATTGCCTCGGGGTGCCGACGAAAATCCCGTCTACGTGGCAGGACTCACAGCTAATCAGGGCATGTTTGAAATCCAGCGGAAAACTGGTCTCGTCATGATTAAAATCCGACCCGAGGTCAAGCGCAGCCGTATTGCTTGCATAGCAACCAGCTAACACAAAGAAAATGATTAAAGCCGCACCGAACTTAATAGAAAGTTGAGCGGGAACCCATGAAGATACTTGAATGGCCATATTCATTCTCTTACCTTTTCTGGTTCTTGCTTCCCGAGGTTTCTAAAAGATTGAATATTGATTGTGCTGAAGCCTTGCTCACTGTGGCAGCGGTCGCATGCACCACCGAAGTTTCCGTTATGAACATCGTCACGCCGATGACAATCAATACAGCGCCAATTATCCCTGGTAAACCGGTCTAGAGGTCTGTTGTGACAGGTATGGCAATGCACTTCGGTGTGCGCATGCCTGAGTTTGAAGTCGGTGTCATCGTGGTCGAAGTGCCAGATCAACCAGGCATTGGGATTGTGGCAATCGGCACAATCCTCTCCCAGGCTTTGCTCGTGCACGTCGTCGGGGCGATGACAGTCAACACAAGCGTCGTCGGCCTCAGCAAACACGGAGGACGTATGGCAGGCCTCGCAGCCGAGTGCGGCATGTTGTCCTATGAGGGGGAAACTGCTTAGATCATGATCGAATCGAACGTCTTGTTGCCAGGACTTTTCATTGTGGCATTGATCGCACTCGTTGCCCTGATCATCTTTGTGAACATCGTTCTGCTTGTGACAGCTGTAACAGTCGGTATCAATTTCCTTGGTCCTGGCACCGACCAGGTGACATGCCTCGCAAACCAGGTTTTGATGCGCGCCGTTGAGCGCAAAATCGGTGTTTGCATTATGGTCAAATTCTGCATCCTGCCATCCGGTGACGGTATGACAGTCCTGGCACTTTTTACCATTTAACTCGTTATGAACATCGTCAGTACGATGGCAGCTGTAACAGTCACGTGGTTTTTTGTTAAATTTTTTGGAAACCTCGTAGTCGATGGCATGACAGTCGTTACAGGCCTGCCTGCGATGCCTTCCCTCGAGTTGGTAGCTGGTGTCCCGGTTGTGGTCAAAAATCGATTTATCCCAGGTTCTTTCCTGGTGGCAGGTTGCGCAGTTTTGACCGAAGCGGTTGCTGTGAACGTCTCTTATCGCATGGCAATCGACACAACGCTTGGGTGTGTCCTTGTATTGCTCATTGATGTGGCAAGCGTTGCAAGCCACACGCCGATGTGAGAATTCTAATTTGAAGTCCGTGTTGTCATGGTCAAACTCGGATCTGGACCATCCACTGGTCACGTGACAATCTTTACATTTTTTGCCCAGTTCGCCCTTGTGAATATCATCTTCCGAGTGGCATTCATAACAGGTTCGCTTGGCGTCACGGTATTTCTCGTCTTGCTGATGACAGGCATTACATTCCACCAGCTTGTGCTTGCCGTCCAGCTTAAAATCAGTGAATTGATGATCGAACTTGTCCTTGTCCAGCCAGACTACCCTGGCATCGCGACCCTTGTGATCGCTGTGGCAGGCTTTACAGTCCAGGTCTCTTGCGTTCTTGTCCTTGCCATGAAATCCCTTTTTTTTAAGGATATCCTCGGCAATCGGCTTGTGGTCGTGACAATCAAGGCATAGCTTCTTTTGGGTTGTATCGCGCAATCTGACGTGGCAATTGGTGCATTCTGATTCGAGTTCCTCGTGCCCCGATATCAACTTGCCCGGCATGAAAAATTGTTCAATCTCGGCTGCCTGCGCATTCCATGTGCTGATGACACCCAGCAGTAGGGCCAATAGGTAAATGGTTCTCATCAATAGAGATGCACAACGAGAACATGGATTGTTCCGGACAGGACCAGCATGACTAAAAGTGGGATATGGAAAACGTGCCAGTAAGAGAACAGGATTTCGTTAATTCCAAGTACGCAGATCAAGTGCAGATCCTTCAATCTGCGATAAACCTGTTTTTTCTCGGCGGGTTCCAGTGCACAACGAGCAACTTCGCGACGCAAGCGGCCGATACGCGATTTCATACTGCGGTAGAATCCCAGTGATCGATTTATACCCGTATGCTGATGGGTTAAACTGGTTTCGAGCTCATTAAATTCGTGCGCAATATGAGCGTCAATGGCGGTTGACCTACCTTTCAACAAACCCGATAAATCATCACCCGAGTAGAACTCTTCGAAGCGGATTTTACGGCCATACAAGCCGTGGTGAATGCGCTGATACCAATAACGACCCAGCAAACCGCTAGTGGCAACGATCAGCATGCAGAACAATGCCACGCTGCTGTTAAATGAACCGAGCTTGAAGCCAGAGTGAAAAAGAATAATTACCGGACCGACCAGGCCCAATATCATATGAATCCTGAACCAGAACTTGACGGAACCTATTGATGCCCAGCTTTTGAAACGTTTTCGCAGGGGGTAGGCAAAAATGAGCAACATCATCGACCCCCCGATGATTCCGAACCAGTATCCGATCCCAGATTCTGCAACCAGGTAATTCTGGTCGCGGGCAGCCCAGCCCGCAGCGATCAGCAAGGCGATCGCTGAATACCAGATGATCGAGGTCATGCTGAGCAAATAGGAAGTGAACTTGTTCGACAAAAATCTATCCTGTCTCAACTATGCTTGAGTTGTTCCCTGGGGTCACTGCAATCCATTCGATTCGAACTTTCCCGGCGCCTGTCGAGCCCCTTAACGGGAAATAAAATATAGCAGAAAATACGAAATATTTATGGGAAAAAATTCCCTATTTAAGGTAAATTTAACGAGTTTTAATCGGAAACGCAATTAAATCGCATGACAACGCTGCAATACTGGTTATCCCTGTTGCCCCCACTGTTAATCCTGTTGACCTACTTGGCCTGGTACCGTCGACGCGAGCGAATCAACAGCCAGACTCGCCTGCAGGCTATTGAATCGGGACTTTCCGAGCCGGCTTCATTGCACCCGCTCATCGATCGCAACAAATGCATCGGTTGCAAATCATGTGTTTTTGCGTGCCCGCAACAGCTCGGACATGATGTGCTCGGAATTTTCCATGGCAAAGCCGAACTGCTGGAGCCGGCCAACTGTATCGGGCACGGCGCCT
Source organism: Gammaproteobacteria bacterium (assembly GCA_029862005.1). Classification (NCBI taxonomy): domain Bacteria; kingdom Pseudomonadati; phylum Pseudomonadota; class Gammaproteobacteria; species Gammaproteobacteria bacterium. Next base: position 32,201 of record JAOTYD010000003.1, read on the forward strand.
GCAAGACGGTCTGCCCGGTGGGTGCGATCAATTTGGTGTTCGGTAGCGAAAAACGGGGTGTTGATATCCCGCAGGTTGACGATCATTTTGAAACCAACATACCGGGAATCTATATCGCCGGAGAGCTGGGAGGTATGGGCTTGATTCGAAATGGTATCGAGCAGGGCAAAACTGCGATGCTGTCACTTGCAAAAGATTTACCCAGCTCAAGCAGTAATGCACATCAGGTCGTTATTGTCGGTGCAGGCCCCGCGGGATTCGCCGCAACCCTGAAGGCTAAGGAACTCGGTTTGAATTACCTGACGCTGGATCAGGAATCACTGGGCGGTACGGTATACAAGTATCCTCGCGGGAAGATTGTCATGACGCACCCGGTCGACTTACCGATCGCGGGCAAAATGCACTTCAAGGAGACTACCAAGGAAGAGCTGCTGGAATTCTGGCAGGGTGTAAAGAAAAATACCGGGATCAGAATAAATTACCAGGAACTGGTTTCCAATATCACGACCCGGGACGCTGGTTTTGAGCTGAAAACCAGCCGTGGCCAGTACACCGCGGATAAGGTATTGCTCGCAATCGGCAGGCGCGGCACACCCCGTAAACTGGGAGTTCCGGGTGAAGATCATCCCAAGGTTGTTTACTCGCTGATCGATCCCGAGCAGTACCTGGGAAAAAAAGTATTGGTCGTCGGTGGTGGCGACAGTGCACTCGAGGCCGCGTTATCGATTGTTGATGCCGGTGGAGCCGATGTTTCAATTTCATATCGCAGCGATGCTTTCTCTCGAGCCAAGGCAAAAAACCGGGAGCGCGTCGATAACTATGCCGCTGCGTCGAAAGTCAAGCTCTACTTATCATCGAACCTGATCAATATTTCCCCCCACGAGGTGGTTCTCGAGCACAAGGGACAGGCTATTCAGCTTGAAAACGATGCAATTATTATCAATGCCGGCGGTATCTTACCCACCGGCTTTCTCAAGGATATCGGTATATCTGTTGAGACAAAATACGGCACAGCTTGAGATAATTAAGGTCACTCGAATGAAAATAGTCCTGCTGATCCTGACCCTCGTGCTAACTTCGGCTCCCGCCCTTGGCAAACTGGATCAATCACTAGAAGAAATCGAAAAACTGATTCGATTGCGTGATTATTCGCAGGCGGTTAGTCGCCTACAGATCATGGCAGAAAAAGGTGATCCCGAAGCGCAATACCGACTGGCGGGACTGTATCGAGCCGGTAAAGGTGTGAGCAAAGATCTGGATAAAGCAACCGACCTGTACCATGAGTCGGCACAGGGCGGTCATGCGGACGCCCAGTATGCAATAGCGTTAATCATCGAGAAGTCCAACGACTCAGCTGCCTCACGAAATGAAGCGCGGAGATGGTATAAAAAATCTGCAGCCCAGGGTAACCAGCGCGCTTCAATCAAGCTCGAGCAGTTTCAGCAAGCCCCGCAGGTAACGCCGCGGCGAATTAACCGGAAAGACCTCTTTAACGCAATTCAACATAACGATGAAGCCCTGATAAATTCCCTCATTTCGAATGATGTGGATTTGAATTTGACTGACCGACAGGGTAACTCGACGGTAATGGCAGCATTACTCGCTGGATGGCCGCGATTAGCCGGCACATTAATCCCCAAAACGCAGCATCTCGGGCAGGCCAATATATATGGAGATAGTCCGTTGCACGTCGCTTCCAGTCGAGGATACAAAGGCATCGTTAAAGCCTTGCTCGATAGTAACGTGGGTATCGATCAAACCGACTACCGGGGCGATACGGCGCTAATGCTGGCGCTGAAAAACAGGCATGCCGAGATAGCTGAACTGTTATTGGAGCGAGGCGCAGATTACGAACTTACCAACAAGAAGAATCGCTCGGCAGTTGATTTTGCCTTTGCCGATGATAATCCAGCCAGCAAGGCCTTATTCGCGCAGTTTGGTATTAAGCCAAAGGTCGTTACCAGGAAAAAAGCGCCGAATAGCCTCGAAACATTTAAATCGTCGGTCGACAAATATGGGGCGCGTTATGCCGGCTGGCCCTTGCTCAATATTGCGATCGAGCTTGGTGACGATTCAATTTCTAATCAATTAATTGCGCGAAAACCTGACCTGAACGCAGCCGATCCTGACGGCAATAGTGCCTTGCACGTCGCAGCCCGCAAGGGTGATTCCGTAACCTTGAAACAGCTCATCAGAAACGGTGTGAGTAAAAACGGGCTGAACCGCAGAAAGGAAACCGCCCTGTACCTGTCGGTCGAATCCGCCTGTCTGAAATGCGTAAGACTGCTGCTAGGTTATAAGGCCGATCCATCGATCGCGACAAAATTCGAGGTTACGCCACTTGAAGCCGCTATCCGGAATAACCAGGCAAAAATCGCACAGGCGCTGTTGCAAAATAAATCCAATTACCCGGGTATTCATCGAGTGCTGTTACTTGCGATTCAGAAGAAAATGGAGAACCTGAGCAGCGTGTTGATTAAACGCGATAAGCATCTCGACTCTGTCGACGAAAAGAAACGGTCGGCGCTATGGCACAGCGCTGACCAGGGGCTTGAAAAGACCACGGCGTTACTGATTGCATCGGGTGAAATAGACGTTAATCGCAAGGACATCAACGGACACAGTGCACTTGCGCAGGCGGTGATACACGGTCATTTCAAACTAGTGCGGCTGTTGATCGAGCACGGCGCTGACCCGACCACGCGCACGCAAGAGGGCAATACGCTGGTAATGCTGGCCGTGCTATCGCAGAGTCCCGAAATCGTCGAGTTTTTACTGAATCGCGGTATCGAAATGGGTGTTCGGGATATCGACCTCAATGCGCGGGATAATGTCGGAGAAACCGCGTTGATGATGGCCGCGGCTACTGCCCAGGATCAAGTCATTGAGGTGCTATTGCATGCCGGAGCCGATCCACAGCTGCGTAACAATGAGGACTTGAATGCATTTCAAATAGCGACTAATGCCGGACATCGCGATACCGCCCGGTTCATCCACGATAAAAGCAATTTCGTTTTCAAATTGTTTAATTGAATTCTGAAATCGAGCGCCTAACTCCGGCGGCAGTAAAAATTTCTTGCTTTTTATACTAATTTGGGAATATAATCCCAAATTATATAAGTACTCAGTCACAATGTCTGGGTTTTTTAAAGATTTTTATAACAAATGGGAATATAATCCCAAGAGGTTTTAAAATGAAAATTTTACCAACAAAATACTTTACCGGTGTTTCAGCGCTCGTAGCAACAGTTCTGCTAGTTGGCGGTTGCGGTGGGTCATCCTCGAGTGGTGACGGGGATGCCGACAGTACGGTTGTTAGCCGTGGTTTGATAACCGGATTCGGAAGCGTTTACGTTAACGGCATCCGTTTCCATACGGGTAGTGCGCGATTTTCTATTGATGATGACAGCGGTGTAGAGTCCGACCTGAGAGTCGGTATGATCGTGACGGTAAAAGGCACTAGGAATGATAGCTTTAATGGTCACGCAACACATATTGTTTATGACAATGAATTGAAGGGGCCTGTGTCCAGTATTTCCTACGATACACCTAATCCTGTCGATGCAGCCTTGGCAACAATGACCATTCTTGGACAAACTGTAATAGCCAATCGTGATACAACAATCGACAACGACCATGGCCTGACCTTTGACAATATTCAGGTCGGTGATGTACTCGAAGTCAGCGGATTCATCAGCGATTCGGGTTTGCTCGCAACGCATATCGAAAAACAGGATGACGCATCAGAAATCGAAATCAAAGGATATATCGATAACGGCAGCCTGACTTCCAATAGCTTTACCATCAACGGATTCCCCGTGAGTTACGATGGCACTACCCAACTCGATGATATCAGCGCGCTCGCGGAAGGCCTTTTTGTCGAGGTGGAAGGTCGGTTGGATGGACTGGGAACTACCTTGATCGCCGAAGAGATTGAAGCTGAACACGAAGGCCTCGATGATGATACGGATGAGGCCGAAGTAGAAGGCGCCATATCTGACTATAACCCCCTGAACGATACCTTCATGATTCAGGGCCAGTTAGTTGATGCCACTGGTGCCGAGCTGTATCCCTCTACGCTGGTTTTAGCGGACGGTTTGATCGTGGAAGCCGAGGGTCATATTGTGAATGGTATCCTGCAGGCAGATGAAGTCGAACAGAAAGGCAAGAAGATTAAGATTTATGCGACCTTATCGGCGGTAGGTTCGGATTCAGTAAGTTTTAAATTTAACTTGACTGACATTGTTGCCCGGGTCAATCACCAGACCGAACTGGAAGACGATATAAATGATACTGATATTGTATTATCGCAGCTGTCGCCGGGTGATTTCGTCGAGATGGAAGCATTCGATGATGGCAGCGGGATCATTAATGCCGTCGAAATCGAACGTAAAACACCCGATGAAATACGTATTGTTGCCCCGGTAGAGGGGTGGGATGATAGCGCCGAAACCGTGATGTTGCTCGGGGTAGTGTTCGACCTCAGCGCGGCAGTTTACGAAAATGACTTCGACCAGAATATACCGGCCGACACATTTTATAACTCGCTTAGTCCGGGAAGGTTCGTCAAGATCAAGGATACCGATAGTAACGGCATCTTCGATAAAGCGGAACTGGATGACTAGTTAACTCGAAGCCCGTGTGTTGAAATTGCAGCACACGGGTTTCGTCGATTTGAAGATATGCAAGAAATACTGCGCAATACACTGAGAAAAATTCTGATGGCTCTGGTACGCACACTGTTACGCAACGGCATGGCTTACGGAGAGTTCGACCAGATTGCACGCAAGGCCTTTGTTGACGTTGCCTATCGTGATTTTACGCCCAGCGGCAAGAAACAGACCGTGTCAAACGTGGCGATCCTGACCGGATTAAATCGCAAGGAAGTCAAGAAACTATCTGAACTTGATCTGGGGCAATCCCCGGGTGACGACAAGCAATACAATCGGGTGGTGCGAGTGCTGGGAGGCTGGATTAACGATCCTCGCTTTTTACGCAAGGATGGTAATCCGCGCGACCTGGAGCACGAAGGCGAGAATTCGTTTAGCGAACTGGTCAAGCTCTATAGTGGCGATATGCCGGTAGCGGCGATGCAAAAGGTTTTACTCAATTCGGCCAATATCAAGTTTACCGACGATAACAAGGTGCGCTTGCTCAGCCATGCCTACCTGCCGTCGGATGATCCGGTCGAAAAACTGGCGATTCTCGGCACCGATGCGAGCCAGCTGGTGGACACCATCGATTTCAATCTAACCGCCCCGGAAGAGGCGCTGCGTTTTCAGCGCAAGGCTTCGAATCCAAAGGTGGCGCCAGAATCGATACCGGAAATCAAGCAATTTTTAAGACGCAAAGGACAGGCCTTCCTCGAGGAAATCGATTTATACCTGTCTCAGCATGAAACTGAAGATGACTCGAGCGCCGAAGTCAGTGTCAGCGTGTTTTACCACGAGTCGAAAGATGAAGATCGGGACGTTGAAAAATGATTAATAGCCAATGGAATCCCGTTAAAGCGGCCACACTAATTTGCCTGTTAGCGGGCAGCCTTATGCTGAACGGCTGCGGTGGCAGCAGTGGCGGCTCGGACACAAGCGCCGGCATCGGCGGCACCGGCATTGCAGTCGGTAAGATAACCGATTTCGGCAGTGTTTATGTCAACGGCAACATTTTCAATACTAATCAGAGCCAGTTCATCGTCGATGGCAATTCATCCGCAAGCGAAAATGATCTGTCTATTGGTATGGTGGTAATTGTCAAGGCCGAGACCAATAACGGTCTGTTCACCGGTAATGCGCTCGAAGTCTTTTACGACGACGAAGTCGAAGGGCCTGTCACGAGTGTCACGCCTGATCCGATGGACGCGAATTTAAAAACCATCACAGTATTCGGCCAGACCATTACCCTCGATGATACAAGTACATTGTTTAAAGACAGGTCCGTTACTCCCGATCCCAATTACGGCTTTGCTACGATTGCTGTCAATGATGTAATTGAAGTCAGCGGATTTCGCGTTTCACCGACCGAAATCACAGCAACTTATGTCGAGAAGACCGATGATCTGAATCCAGGAGCAAGCGAGGTCGAATTGCGCGGCACCGTCAGTCAGTTCTCGGCGATGAACCAGAATTTCATGCTCGATGGCGTGCAGATTACTTTCGACATGAACACCCAAATCGAAGTTACCGGCAGTCTGGTAGATGGTCTTTTTGTCGAAGTCGAGGGAATTTACTTCGATAATCCATCCGTATTTGTACACGCCGAGGAAATTGAGGAAGAGGAAGAGGGCTTCGGCGATGATGTTGACGATGTAAGCCTGCAGGGAATCATTAGTAACTTTATGGGAGGTCCCCAAACCTTTGAAATCGATGGTCAGATGATCGACTTCAGCGGTGCGCAAATCGAGCCCACCGGTGCGATGCTTGGCGATGGTCTGGAAGTTGAAGTCGAGGGCGACATCGTCGCCGGTGTTTTAATCGCCGAGGAAGTCGAAGTCCGGGAAGGCGAGGCTAAACTCGAGGCTTTTGTGAGTTCTGTTAATCTGGCAAATAACAGTTTTGAGGTTAGCTACTTTGGTGGGCTCGGAACGGTAACGGTCCTTGTCGACACCCAGACTATCTTCGAAGACGAGAAGGGAGCTATGCCACTTGAGGATTTAGAGCTTAGTGGCCTTACTCCCCTTGTTGATTTCGTCAAGCTCGAAGGTAAAGAGATGGTCAATGATGAAGTCGTCGCGAGTACGATCAAAAGAATCGATGATGATGATTATAAGCTCCAGGGTGCGGTTGACGGTTGGATCCCGATAGGCACATCAGCTTCGATCACGGTCCTGGGTATCATTTTTCCAGTGGATACAACCCCGATAACCGGCACGGAATTCGAAGGCTACGCGAACGCGGCAGAATTTTTTACTGCGCTCGCTGCGGCAGTCGATCCTGAAGTAGAAATCGAAGACGATATTCCCGCCGATGGTGTCGCCGACAAAGTTGAATTCGAATAGTCCGGATTACAGTTGCGGGCGTTGGATGACCTTCATGTCGAGGTTTAATTTTTCCGGGCCACGATAGATTGTGACTTTTATCTGCTCGCCGGGTTGGTACGGCGTTATCTGGTTAAGCAAATCGCGGATCCCGAGCACCGGTTTGCCCTCGACTTCAACTACTATATCGCCGGCCCTGATGCCGGCCATGTCGGCGGGGCTATTGATAAATACGCCGACGATTAATGCGCCCTTGATGTCCGGGTCGCCGGTGGCCATCGCCGCACTGGTGGTTACTTCGGTGCCTTCAACCCCGAGCCAGCCGCGCGTCACTTTTCCGAACTTGATGATTTGTCGCATGATGTCGAGCGCCAGCGATATGGGTATTGCGAAGCCGATACCCTGTGCACCGACGGACTGACTGAAAATTGCCGTATTGATGCCGATCAGCTCGCCGCGCGCGTTGATCAGCGCACCCCCCGAATTGCCGGGATTAATTGCAGCATCGGTCTGGATAAAGTTCTCGAAGGTATTGAGCCCGATGCGATTACGCCCGGTCGCGCTGACGATACCCATGGTCACAGTCTGACCGACGTTGAGCGGATTTCCAATCGCCAGCACGACATCGCCGACGCGGATGGCTCGTTCGTCTGCGATCTTGATCCCGGCCAGGTCGGTGATCGGGATCTGTAAAATGGCGATGTCGGTCTCCCGGTCCTCGCCGATCAGAACGGCCTGGCTGCCGCGTCCGTCGGCCAGGGAAATCAGGATTTCATCGGCACCGTCAATAACGTGCTGATTAGTGAGAATGTAGCCGTCGGCACCAATGATGACGCCAGAACCCAGGTTGGTTTCACTGCGGCTGCGTTGGCGCCGTTTTAGTTGATCGCTAAAGAACTGGCTGAATATCGGATCCTCGAGCAATGGATGCGGTTTTTCGGTAACCGTTTTCATTGTATAAATCGTGACTACCGAAGCGCTCGAAGATGCGACTGCATCCGCGTAGGAAAACACCCCTTTACCGTTACCTGGTAGTGGCTGTACCTGCTCCTGTGACGATGACAGGAATGCCAGGATTTCGTCTTTATCCTTGTCACTTACGGTAATCAGGTAGATGGTCGCAAGTGCCAGTCCGATTAATCCGAATTGAAATAAGAAGCCGACGGCTTTGATTAGTTTCATCCTGCGATAGTATCATAGCGATCTTGAATACAGGATCCGGCGCCATGCAACTAAAACGACTCTGTGAGTTCTGCGATGAGTACCTGGGCGTCAGTGAATTTGACGACTATTGCCCAAACGGATTGCAGGTCGAGGCAACGGTCGAAGTCAATAAAATAGTTTGTGGCGTGACCGCGAGCCAGGCCCTGATTGATGCCGCGATTAAGCAGGATGCCGACACCCTGATTGTGCACCACGGTTATTTCTGGAAGGGAGAATCGCAGGCTATCAGCGGCTACAAGGGCAGACGTATCAGCAGCCTGATAAAAAACGGCATCAACATGCTGGCATTTCACCTGCCGCTGGATGTCCATCCCGAGGTTGGCAACAACGTGCAACTTGCCCGGGTCCTGGACTGGGAGGTAACGGGCAGTTTTGGCGAGCAGGGCCTGGTATTCGAAGGTAGTTTACGCATCCAACAGACCCTGGATCAATTCGCGCAGCAAATTGAAACGGGTATCGATACCCGCGCGCTTGCAATCAGTGCCGGCGATCACGCGATAAAGCGGATTGCCTGGTGTACCGGTGCAGCGCAGGGCTTTATCGAAGCCGCGGCCGAACGTGGTGTCGATGCTTTTGTCAGCGGCGAAGTATCGGAACCAACCTTTCACCTGGCCCGGGAAATGGGCATTCACTATGTTGCGGCAGGACATCATGCGACCGAGCGCTACGGAGTGCAGGCACTGGCGAAAGTCATTGCCGAACGGTTCGGTATCGAACAGCAATTTATCGATATTCCGAACCCAGTCTGAAGCCTTGCCGGGAAAGTGATTGAAATCTGCACCAACGGATCCATTTAGGCCTTAAACGCTCTCGACGCAAAAGTGAAAGTAAGCTATCCTAACGACCGTTTTTTGTGCCCGGGCCGAGGGTCGATTGTGCCGGAACTTCAATACTCAATCGAGGAAGAATTCGAATGTCTTCAGATGGTTTAGATAATAATCGCAGGCGCTTTCTGACTGCGGCGACGGTTGTCGTTGGCGCCGTCGGTACCGTGGCCGTGGCGGTACCCTTTCTGTCGAGCTGGAGCCCGAGTGCACGGGCCAAAACTGCTGGCGCGCCGGTGGAGGCAAATATCGGCAAACTCGAACCCGGTCAGCAGATTATCGTTAAATGGCGCGGCAAGCCGGTGTGGGTAGTGCGCCGGGACGAGAAAGCATTGGCGACGTTGGCGAATGTTGCAGACCAGCTGCGCGATGTCGAATCCGATGAAAGTATACAACCGGAATACGCTAAAAATGAGCATCGCTCTCGTAAACCTGAATTTTTGATTATCGAGGGTATTTGCACGCATCTGGGTTGTTCGCCGACCTACGTGCCCGAAATCACTTCGGATTTCGAGGGTGGTTTCTTCTGTCCCTGCCATGGATCAAAGTTTGATTTTGCCGGACGGGTTTACCAGGGCGTACCGGCACCAACAAACCTGCCCGTTCCACCACATTACTTCGTCAGCGACGACGTGATTCTTATCGGCGAGGATGGGGTAGCATAATGAGTGAAAATAAAAACAGCGGCGGGTTCCTCGGCTGGATCGATGCGCGTTTCCCCTTGACGAAGATGTTCGAAGAGCATCTGTCAAAGTATTACGCTCCTAAAAACTTCAACTTCTGGTACTTTTTCGGCTCGCTGGCGCTACTGGTGCTGGTTATTCAGATAGTGACCGGAATTTTCCTGACCATGCATTATAAGCCGGATGGCGACATGGCGTTCAGCTCGGTCGAATATATCATGCGTGATGTCGACTGGGGCTGGCTAATTCGCTACATACACTCAACCGGGTCCTCGGCATTTTTTATCGTGGTTTACCTGCACATGTTCCGTGCGCTGATATATGGTTCTTACCAAAAACCGCGTGAGCTGATCTGGCTGTTCGGCATGTTCATCTTCCTCGCCCTGATGGCCGAGGCTTTCATGGGCTACCTGTTGCCCTGGGGTCAAATGTCTTACTGGGGTGCACAGGTCATCATTTCGCTGTTTGGTGCGATTCCGGTGGTGGGGGATGAATTGACCTTGTGGATTCGCGGCGATTTCGTGGTTTCAGATGCGACCCTGAATCGTTTCTTCGCGTTGCACGTGGTGGCAGTCCCTATCGTACTGCTGTTGCTGGTGGTTATGCATATCATCGCGCTGCATGAAGTCGGCTCGAACAACCCGGATGGCATCGAAATCAAGAAGAACAAGGATGCAAACGGCATTCCGCTCGACGGCATCCCTTTTCACCCCTATTACTCGGTCAAGGATCTTGTCGGCGTCGTGGTATTTTTGATTTTATTCAGCATCGTGGTGTTTTTCATGCCCGAAATGGGCGGCTATTTCCTGGAACACGCCAATTTTGTGCCGGCCAACCAGTTTAAAACACCCGAGCACATCGCGCCGGTCTGGTACTTCACGCCGTTTTACGCGATTTTGCGTGCAATCCCAGACAAGCTCACCGGTGTTATCGCGATGTTTGCGTCAATTGCAGTGCTGTTTGTATTACCCTGGATTGACCGGGGCAAGGTCAGGTCGGTGCGTTATCGCTCTACAACTTTCAAGATGTTGCTGGTGATGCTCGTGATCAGCTTCATCGGGCTGGGATACCTGGGGGCGCTACCCGCAACCGAGACCCGGACCATGTTTGCGCGGATATTCAGCCTCGGTTATTTCGGATTCTTCCTGGGCTTGTGGTGGATCAGCAAGTATGAGGTCACCAAGCCGGTTCCGGAGAGGGTGCGATAATGAACAAGATGTTAATCGTTATTGCGGTTCTGCTATTCCCGGCGATGGTTCATGCTGCCGTTAACGGTCATACCTTTCCGCACGATAAGATTGAGATTGACTGGAGTGACAAGGCCGCGATGCAGCGCGGTGCTCGTACCTTTGTCAACTATTGTCTCAGTTGTCATTCGGCGTCTTACTCGCGATTCAACCGCGTCGGCGCAGATCTGGGGATTCCGGACAATCTGGTGCGTGAAAACCTGATTTTTACCACGGATCTCAATGGTAACAAAACCAAGGTCGGTGAATTGATGAAGACGACCATGACGCCCGATTACGCGGAACAGGCATTTGGAACCGTGCCGCCCGATCTTTCGCTGGTCGCTCGTTCGCGCGGCGTCAACTGGCTTTACAATTACCTGCGGGGTTTTTATATCGATGACACCCGTGTCGGGCTGGGGGTCAACAACGGTGTCTTCAAGAATGTAGGTATGCCCCACGTACTGGCTGAATTACAGGGACTTCAGCAACCAAAATACAAAACCGTGATAGACTCCCACGGTAACGAGAGCGAGGTCATTGTCGATTTCGAAATTATCAAACCAGGTTTGATGACGGAATCCGAGTATGACCAGACCATTTACGACCTGGTGGCATTTCTTGACTATCTCGCGGAGCCCTATAAGCAGACACGCAAGAACGTTGGTACCGGTGTCCTCATTTTTCTATTCGTCTTCCTGATTCTGGCTTATTTCCTCAAGAGAGAATACTGGAAGGACGTTCATTGACCAGGAAATTATTATTATGTCAGTAGTGGCAAATCGCCGTTCGGTGATGAGTTGCTTTTCTTCTCCGACCGATCCCGAGTGTCACCGGGCACGCATAGTGCTCGCGGAAAAAGACATTACGGTTGAAATCCATGATGTAGATACCAACCATCTACCGGAAGATCTGCTCGACTTGAATCCGTACGCAACAGTCCCAACCATGGTCGATCGAGACCTTGTTTTGTATAACGCGCGGGTATTGATCGAATATCTGGACGAACGTTTTCCGCATCCTCCGCTGATGCCGGTTGACCCGGTATCTCGAGCCAAGAGCCGACTGGCCCTGTTTCGTATCGAAAGTGACTGGTTCAGCTTGTTGGGAGATATCGAACGTGGCACCGAAAGGAGAAAAACCCAGGCAAAAAAAGCGCTAACCGAAAGCCTGATTAATTCGAACGATGTGTTTGGTGCAATGCCATATTTTCTGTCTACGGAGTTTAGCCTGCTGGACTGCAGTATTGCCCCGATACTCTGGCGATTGCCCCATTACGGAATCGAGTTGCCAAAGACTAGCAGGCAGATAACAAACTACATGAAACGCGTTTTCTCTCGACCGTCGTTCCAGGCCAGTCTGTCCGAGCAGGAACGGGATATGGTTGCCTAGGATACCGGGTATTCATGTGGGTAGATCTAAAATGTTCGAAGCGTGAAGGTGCCCGGTGACCTCGAGCAAACCTTACCTGGTACGGGCTCTGTACGAATGGATCCTGGACAACGACACCACCCCGTACATCCTGGTGAGTACCAGTAATGACCAGGTGTTAATACCACCTGGAATCTCCAATGATGGCAAGGTCGTGTTGAATCTCGCTCCGGCCGCGATACAGGATCTCGAAATGACAAATGAACATGTCTCTTTTTCGGCGCGTTTCAACGGGGTTGCCGAAAATATCTACTGCCCGATCTCATCTCTGCTGGCAATCTATGCACGTGAAAATGGTGAGGGCATGATGTTCCCGGCCGAAGAATCCGACGACGACGCTGCCCAGTCCGGCGACGCCGAAACGTCGGACCGCGCTAAATCCAAAGGCCCAACCCTCAAAGTCATCAAATAACGCCGTAAGACGTCATCGACGATCAAAGGCAACCGAGGAACCCCCTCTAGCTTCGATCGGTAACCGCGAGTTCCGGTATCTCGCGTTGGTAACCGAATCATCTGGTTATTCGGCATAGAAGGCGTTTCTGATCCAGTTAAATTCGTTAGCGCCATTGGGCTGGCGCTGAATCAGGAACGCGTCAAAGCGCAGCGCCCGATTACCTAAACGCGTGTTTGTCGCGATGTAGAGCCGGGCGGATTTGATAATTTTGCGTTGCTTGCCCTGGGGTAATGCCACAGCAGCGCCGCCAAACGCAAGTGATCTGCGAAACTTCACCTCGACGAAACAAATGACGTCACCATCATGCATGATCAAATCTATTTCGCCAAAGCGACAGCGGTAATTGGATTGTAGTAACCCAAGACCCTGTTCGATCAGGTAATCCCTGGCCAGATCTTCGTATTGCAATCCCTTGCGAAGGTTGGAGTTCATTCAATCAGGGAGAGGTAGTTCGGGAGAGAGCTCCAGGGTATCGGGAGGTTCGAGCAGCTTGGCGCGGCCTTTTTCATAGGTTGCCATCATCAGTGACCGCTTCACCCAACCCTTGTTATCGACCGAGAGGGTGCCAGTGTTATGCGGCAGTGATTCCTCGGGGTTGATCATCAGTCGACGCAGCGACGGAATCATGCGATAGGCGTCGATACCGAGCGCAAACAGGCGGCTGAAGCGTTGGCTTTCATCGGGCCACAGGCGGCTGATTTGCTTGTAGTCCGAATTATCCTGGTTATCGAGCATCCACGGAATGTCGACGAAAAAGATCTCGTCAAGATCACGATCATCATCCGGGTTGCCGCTACTCGAAGAAATATGCGAGGTCGAGTAAACCGGTAAATCCTGCGCACGATGAAATTTGAGCTGCGGCTTGATCAGTCGGGCCTGTCTCGTGTTGGCAGCGATGAAAATCATGTCGACATCCTGTCGACGGCGCTCATCGAATTTAACCTGTTCCTTGATCACCTGTTGCAAAATGCTCTTGCGCTGGCTGCTAGTGGTCAGGTTGAGCAGGCTTTTAATCGACGCCGAATAATCGTTCTGTTTCGCCGGATATATAGTACTGCCAACAACATGTCCGCCCAGTGATTCGAAGCGTTTGCTGAATGCTCGCTGGAGTCGATAACCCCATTCCGTATCGGGCACCAGTACTGCCGCATGGTGTTTGCCTTGCGCAAGCGCGTAGTCTGCAATTTGTACTGCTTCGTCTTCGGGGCGCAGCCCGAACTGGTAGAGATTGAGCCTGGTCTCGTCCTGATCATTGCCGTAATTCAAGGTCAGGGTTGGGACCTCGAGATTCTCGCGTTTTTGCAGCAGGTCTATCAAATCCTTGTTGATAGGCCCGACGATGAAATCAGCGCCATTCTGGATGGCCTGCTCATACTGCAGGTTGAACTCTGCTGGATTGTTGCTGGCATCGATAATCTCGATGTCGGCGACCTGTTCGGGATTCTGGTAATAAGCATAGAGAAAACCATTCTGGATTGCTTCTGCAACTTTTTCCAGGCGCCCGGAAAAAGGCAGCAGTAGCGCAATACGCGTGGGATTAATGTAAATCCGTCTGCTTTCTTCAAGCAGGTTAATCGCGTATCTCGGTGCTGCGGGGTGATCACCGTAGAGTTGGTACCACTGATCGATCCAGGGTTCCATCTTTTCCGGGAGCATATTCGAGCGACGTGCGATCAGATTCAGTTCCAGCCATCCGCGCAGCTCGTCGGTTTGGGGCTCGGCGAGCGTGCGAATCATTGCTGGTTCGGAGATACGTTTTAGTGCATCCCAGACGAAATCATGATTTTCTTCTATTTCCTGCGAGCTGTTCAAATAATTGTCGATTTGCATTCGCAATATGGCACTTTCCAGTGGTTTTCCGATCGCGAGTACTCCGCGCGAGCGAATCCGGAGTGCGAGCGCCTTGTAGCGGAAGTCACTAAGATCCTCGATCTCTGGCAGCGCCAGTAAACTCTGGTAAACCTTACCTTCTCCGAGATACCCGCCCGCCTGGATCGTCGCCTGGTAGTTCAGGTCCTGTGGCAAGATGTCCTGATCGCGCAGACCTTCGAAATAAGGATCAATTTCATCGTAAAACCCCCCCTCGAAATACATGAGCGCAACCTTGAGCAGGTAAGTCGAGCGTTCCGGCTGAATGCTGGACTGCGCCAGTTTGTCATACAGCACCGCGGCCTCGAGCCATTGTTTATCAACCTCGTACTGGAAGGCCCGAATCAGGTCTTCTTCGGTTGGCGTTAAAATCGAGTCGGCCGATTCGAAGTAAAGTGAGCTTGGGTCGGTGCCATCCGTGGCCGTTCGCAGCCCTGTTTGACAGGCAGCGAGCCACAGGCTTAACGCCAGTAGAAGCAGGATTGAACGAGATGGTCTCATTAGTGAATCGAGTAGAAACGGAGGTCAGGCGATTTTCGTAACAGGCGGATAGTGTACACTCTTTTGCATGACCGGCGTACTCTATATTGTCGCAACCCCGATCGGAAATCTGGATGATATTAGTTCGCGCGCGATCGCAACGCTTAACGCGGTGGATGTGATTGCTGCCGAGGATACCCGCCACAGCAGGCACCTGCTGAACCATCACGGAATTAAGACCCGCATGATTTCATGCCACGAGCACAATGAAAAATCGCGCAGCGGGGAGCTGCTTAAAAAGCTGCTGGCCGGGAGCGATGTTGCATTGATATCGGATGCGGGAACGCCCCTTATTTCGGATCCGGGGTATCGACTGGTGCGTGCAGCGCGGCAGGCGGGTATCCGGGTTTCACCCATTCCGGGCGCCAACAGTGCGATAGCGGCCCTGAGCGCTGCCGGCCTGCCGACTGAAAACTTTTATTTTTGCGGCTTTTTATCCTCGCGTACCAAACAACGGGGTGTTCAACTGGAGGCATTACGAGATTTACGCGTCACCCTGGTCCTGTTTGAGTCGAGCCATCGTATCAGGGGCCTGTTGCGGCAACTGGACCAGCTATTTCCGGAAAAACCGTGTGTCATAGCCAAGGAAATCACCAAGGTTCACGAACAATTCATGCACGGCAAGGCCGGCGAGCTGCTGGCACGGCTAAACGATGACAGCGCTTTAAACAAGGGCGAATTCGTCGTGCTGATCGATAATTCGGACGATGCTGCAACTCGCCAGCTGAACACGGACGATATTGAATTGTTAAAGGTTCTGCTCGAGGAAGTTTCTGTTAAAATTGCGGTAAAAATTGCCACTCGATTGACGGGAAAGAAAAAGAATGAACTTTATCCACAGGCGCTTAAGTTGCAGGATTTCTCGGGCTAAAATAAAGCGAAAGGGTAGTTACCATTCTCTAAGCAGTTGATTTTCATAGCATATAGATGATTGATTAGTGGTAGCAGGCCTTTTGTTAGACTATTAGCCATATTTTGTGCGCCAACTTGGTCAAGTTCTTGCATATCGATAAAAAGTTGGCTTCAATTATCGCGCTGATGTCGCAACTTTGGCGATGACCCGTTAGTGAATTAGTTTATGTCTAAATAAATTAATTTTGCGAACGAAATTCACAGGTCTTCGTCTAAAACTTTACTATGCTTAGTAAAGCATAGCCAAATGACGATCCAGTGTAATTTCATCAGGCGGCGCCTGGTCAATAAAAGCGATGTGCGGGGTGCCGGTCCTGATCCGAACTTGGAACAGGTAGCCCAAATGAGTATTTTCGAAAGTTATCGGCAACGATTTGATCAACACCTGCAGGAAGAATACACGCTGCAGGAATACCTCGAACTGTGTAAAAAAGACCCCCTGGTTTACGCAACTGCAGCGGAACGCATGCTTGCCGCAATCGGTGAACCCGAGCTGGTGGATACTTCGCAGGATACGCGGCTAAGCCGCATCTTTTCCAACAAACTGATCGCACGCTACCCGGCATTTTCAGAATTCTACGGTATGGAGGAGGCAATCGAGCAAATCGTTTCCTACTTCAAGCACGCCGCGCAGGGACTGGAGGAAAAGAAACAGATTCTTTACCTGCTGGGCCCGGTGGGCGGCGGCAAGTCATCGCTTGCTGATCGCCTCAAGATTCTGATGGAGAAACTGCCGATCTACGCGATCAAGGATTCTCCCGTATTCGAATCTCCGCTGGGATTGTTTGATGTCAATGAAGATTCCGAAATCCTGGAACAGGATTTCGGAATCTCGAAACGCTACCTCAATAAAATCATGTCACCCTGGGCGGTCAAGCGCCTCAATGAATTCGGCGGTGATATTACCCAGTTCAAAGTGGTCAGGGTTCAGCCTTCCATCCTGAACCAGATCTCCATCGCCAAGACCGAGCCAGGTGACGAGAACAACCAGGATATTTCGGCGCTGGTCGGCAAAGTCGATATCCGCATGCTCGAGCATTACGCGCAAAATGACGCCGATGCCTACAGTTACTCGGGGGCGCTGTGTCGCGCCAATCAGGGTTTGATGGAATTTGTCGAAATGTTCAAGGCCCCGATCAAGGTACTGCATCCATTGCTGACCGCAACCCAGGAAGGTAACTACAACGGCACCGAGGGACTTTCCGCGTTGCCGTTTGAAGGTACCATCCTGGCGCACTCTAATGAATCCGAGTGGCAGGCGTTTCGGAACAACAAGAATAACGAAGCCTTTCTCGACCGGGTTTATATCGTCAAAGTGCCTTATTGCCTGCGCGTGTCCGAAGAAATTCATATTTACGACAAGCTGTTGCACAACAGTTCGCTGGCAGAATCCCCGTGCGCGCCGAGTACCCTCGAAATGCTCGCGCAATTCAGTGTTTTGTCGCGCCTGGTCGTGCCCGAAAATTCGAGTATTTACTCGAAGATGCGCGTCTATGACGGTGAAAGTCTCAAGGATACCGATCCAAAGGCGAAGTCTTACCAGGAATACCGTGACTATGCCGGTGTCGACGAGGGTATGAGGGGTCTTTCCACGCGTTTTGCATTCAAGATCCTGTCGCGGGTCTTTAATTTCGACCAGACCGAGGTAGCCGCGAACCCGGTTCATCTGCTTTACGTGCTCGAACAACAGATCGAGCGTGAGCAGTTCCCACAGGATCTGCATGACCGCTATCTTGAGCACATAAAGGCCTTTCTGGTACCCAACTACGTCGAGTTTATCGGCAAGGAAATCCAGACCTCTTATCTCGAATCCTACTCGGAGTATGGACAGAATATTTTCGACCGCTACGTCACCTATGCTGATTTCTGGATCCAGGACCAGGAATACCGGGATCCGGAAACGGGCGAAAATTTTGGACGGGCATCCCTCAACGAGGAGCTGGAGAAAATTGAAAAGCCCGCGGGCATTTCCAATCCCAAGGATTTCCGCAACGAGGTGGTCAATTTCGTATTACGTGCCCGCGCCCAGAACGACGGTAATAACCCGGAATGGGTGAGTTACGAAAAACTGCGTACCGTCATCGAAAAGAAAATGTTCTCCAATACCGAAGAACTGTTACCGGTCATTTCATTCAGTGCAAAAGCTTCCGAGGAAGACGAAAAGAAGCATGCTAATTTTGTTTCGCGCATGGTCGAGAAGGGCTATACCGAGAAACAGGTACGCCTGTTGTGCGAATGGTACCTGCGGGTACGGAAGTCCTCTTAAATAGGAGGAGACAGTCCTGAGCAGACCGAAATGGCGCAACTCATCGACAGAAGGCCGAATGCTAAGAACAAGAGCACGGTAAATCGGCAGCGATTTTTAAGGCGGTACAAAACGCAGATTAAAAAAGCGATCTCGGAGCAGATTTCCGAGCGTTCGATCACCAACATCGACAGTGGCGAAAGCGTGTCGATCCCCACCCGTGATATCTCGGAACCCACTTTTCGCAATGACAAGGGTGGCGTGCGTGAGGGCGTTTACCCGGGCAACAAGGAATTTGCACCGGGTGATAAGATCAAGCGCCCGCTCAACCAGGGACAGGGAAAGGGTCGACGTGCGAGTGATAGCGGTGAAGGCGAGGACGAGTTTGTTTTTGAAATCTCGAAGGATGAGTATCTCGACATGCTGTTTGACGATCTCGAGTTGCCCAACCTGAAAAAGAACCAGTTGCGTAAGATGACCAAGAGCAAGACCGTGCGCGCTGGTTTCACCAACGACGGTGTGCCGACGAACATCAATATTGTGCGTTCGCTGCGCTCGGCGTTGTCGAGGCGCGTCGCCATGGGCGCCGAACCCAGGCGACAGCTGCACGAACTCGAAGACGAACTTCAGGCCCTGGAACAGGAAGTCGGTGGTGACGAGATTAAACGCCTTGCGCTGCAGGAGGAAATCGAGGCGTTACGCAGCCGTATCCAAAAGATTCCCTTTATCGATACCTTTGACCTGCGTTTCAATAATTTCGTGCAGCGTCCGGAACCGACTGCGCAGGCGGTCATGTTCTGCCTGATGGACGTGTCGGGGTCCATGGACCAGGAAACCAAGGATATCGCCAAGCGCTTCTACATCCTGCTTTACCTGTTCCTGACGCGCAGCTATCGCGACGTCGACGTGGTGTATATACGTCATCACACCCAGGCCAAGGAAGTCGACGAAGAAGAATTTTTCTATTCACGCGAAACCGGGGGCACGATCGTATCGAGCGCGTTAGAACTGACCCGTGATATTATCACGCAGCGTTACCCGCCGACCGACTGGAATATTTATGCTGCCCAGGCGTCTGACGGCGATAACTGGAATGATGATTCTCCGGTTTGCGAACAGATCCTGGCGAAACAACTGTTACCCCAGTTACGCTATTACGCTTATGTTGAAATAACCCGGCGCGACCACCAGGGATTGTGGGACCACTATACCCACCTGTTGGAAAGCCACGATAATTTTGCCATGCAGCATATTCGTGAATACGAAGATATCTACCCGGTATTCCGCGAGTTTTTCAGGAAACATACGCAATGAGCGAACCGATTTCGACAGGCGCCGAGTGGACCTTCGAATTAATCGAGGAATATCACGCCGAGATAGCCGCAATCGCTGAAGAATTCAAACTCGATACCTACCCCAACCAGATCGAGTTGATTACCGCCGAGCAGATGCTTGATGCCTACGCCAGCATCGGCATGCCTATCGGTTACAGCCACTGGTCGTTTGGTAAGCATTTTATTCGCAACGAACAACAGTATCGGCGCGGCCACATGGGGCTGGCTTACGAGATCGTGATTAATTCGAATCCCTGCATTGCCTATTTAATGGAAGAAAATACCATGATGATGCA
Organism: Gammaproteobacteria bacterium; assembly: GCA_029862005.1. Lineage (NCBI taxonomy): Bacteria > Pseudomonadati > Pseudomonadota > Gammaproteobacteria > Gammaproteobacteria bacterium. Next base: position 52,212 of record JAOTYD010000003.1, read on the forward strand.
GGCACTGGTGATTGCACACGCCTGTTTCGGACATAATTCGTTTTTCAAGGGTAACTACCTGTTCCGGGCATGGACCGATGCCGAGGCAATTATTGACTACCTGGTTTTTGCAAAGCGCTATATCAACGAATGCGAAGAGCGTTACGGAATAGAAGAGGTGGAAAATCTGCTCGATTCCTGCCACGCGCTGCAAAATCATGGCGTGGACCGTTACAAGCGTCCCTATCCGATATCGATGCGTGAAGAAAAGGAGCGGCTGAAAGAACGTGAGGCCTACCTGCAGTCACAGGTCAACGACCTGTGGCTAAAAACCGTACCGCAAAAAGAGGCCGCGGAAGAGGATGTCACCCATCCGAATTTCCCGGCGGAACCGCAGGAAAATATCCTTTATTTCATCGAAAAGAATGCCCCGCTGCTCGAGCCCTGGCAGCGCGAGGTGGTGCGTATCGTGCGCAAGATCGGCCAGTATTTTTATCCGCAGCGGCAAACCCAGGTCATGAACGAGGGCTGGGCCTGCTTCTGGCATTATCATTTAATGAACGCGCTATACGACCGGGGCAAGGTTACCGAGGGATTTATACTCGAATTCCTGCAAAGTCATACCAACGTTGTCGCCCAGCCGGAATTCGATAGCCCCTATTTCAGCGGCATCAACCCCTATGCGCTGGGTTACGCAATGATGACCGATATCAAGCGAATCTGTGTCGATCCGGACGAGGAGGACAAAAAGTGGTTTGCCGACATCGCCGGGTCTAACTGGCAGGAAACGCTTGATTTCGCCATGCGTAATTTCAAGGATGAAAGCTTTATCTCGCAATTCCTGTCACCACGACTGATCCGTGAATTCAAGCTGTTCTCGATACTTGATGACGAGGAACGCAGCGAGCTCGAAGTGATCTCGATTCACAACGATGCCGGGTACCAGCATATACGCCAGGCACTGTCTGATCAGTACAACCTGAGTATGAATGAGCCTAATATCCAGGTTTTCAATGTTGATACCCGGGGTGATCGCATGCTTACCCTGCGGCATGTCCCGCACAATAACGTGCCGTTGGCGGAAAACAGTGCCGAGGTGTTGAAGCATTTGCGACGTTTGTGGGGATTTGACGTCAGGCTTGAAACACTCGACGCCGATGGCAATATCAATACTACCGAGGAATGCGCTGCCTGATGCGGGTTATCCGCCCTTGATCGGGGGTAGCAATACTATTTCGTCTTTTTCCTGAATTATGATTTTTGCATAATTCTCACGCGATATTTTTTCATCGTTTAGTATGACAATGTAAGGCTTGTTCTCGGGTATCGGAATTTGCTGCAACAGGGTCTCGAGGCTGGCGCCATCTTCGGTATGGATATCGCACTTGTTGAAGGAACTGCCGGCGGGTAGGAAGTGCCGCAGCCCGCCAAACAGGGTTACCGAGATATCCATCTATGATCCAGGTACTACTCGCCGAATTCAATTCAGGCCGAGACGTTGCAGTGTTTCTTTGGTAGGAACGCCCTCGCTATCCCAGCCGCATAACTCGTAGTACTCGGGCAGCATTTCGTCCAGCCGACAGACCAGGCCCTTGGCGGTGCCGACATCGGCCGGTTCTTCCAGGATGCGCCTTGGCAGGGTGTCGTCTTTCTTGCCCAATCCGGCCTTGAGGTTGAACAGTTTTTCCAGCACCCAGATCCGTTCACCGGTTTCACGCATGCGTTCATCACTGCTCCAGTCGCTCTCGCAGGCGGCATCGACCAGCGTGCGATAGTCTTCCAGTCCCCAGCCACAACCGCCGGGAAACAGGCACAGTCCGCTTGAATCGAGAAAAGCGACATCTCGCTGGGAATCGCGCACGATCTCGGCCTTACCTTCGATTTCGGTAGTTTCGAAATCATGCCCGTAGGGATCGGCGCGCAGATGACAGGCGCCCCGGTTACTGGTTGCGTAGGCGAGACCCATGCCCTGCATCGCACGTCCGTCGTAAGCCGCAAATTCCTGCCCCTTGACCGTCATCGACAGATCTGGTTGTCCATATTTTTCGCACAGGCGTTTTGAACCCAATGCAATATCAGCGCCAAAGCCTTCACCCTTGCCGACCAGCTCTGCTATCTGGCACAGTGCCTCGGCTGAACCGAACTCAAGCTTAATGCCGCCGGTGGTTTTCTCATCGATGGCGCCAATATCAAACAGCTCCATCGCGGCGGCAATCGAACCGCCGAGTGAAATGGGATCCATGCCATACTCGTTGCAGATGAAGCCGGCGAAGGTCGCCGCGTCAATATCGTCAATACCGCAGGCCGCACCCAGCGCGTATGCGGTTTCATACTCGAGACCGCCCGAGGCGCCGTGGTACTCGGGTCTGTCCTTGACCGAAAAATGGGTAGGATCAATTTTACAAATGCGCCCACAACCGATAGTGCAACCGAAGCAAGCGCCGTTGGTAACGATATTGGTATGACCGTTTTCATTCGGCGTGTGCATTGCTTCGGGATTGAGCTTGTTGGCACCTTCGAAGCGTACGCTGCGGTTGTTTCGGGTCGGTAAACTACCGAAACCGTTGGTGACGTCCATCATCGCCAGCGTGCCGTCGCGCGCCATTTCGTCGCGGTCAGTCATACGCGCGTTAACTTCATTGACAATCCGATAGAAAGCCTTGGGGTCCTTGTTGCGTACACCCCTGGTGCCGCGTACCGCAATCGTCTTGATTTTCTTCGAACCCATTACCGCGCCAACACCGGAGCGGCCGGCAGCGCGATGCTTGTCGTTGACCACGCAGGCATAGCGGCACAGTGTTTCTCCCGCCTGACCGATCCCGGCAAAGCGCATCAACGGATCCTGGTATTTCTGCGCCAGTATGTCCTCGGTTTCCCAGACGGTTTTGCCCCAGATTTCGCTTGCGTCGCAGATTTCAACTTTTTCATCTTCGATATGCAGGTAAACCGGTTTTTCCGATTCGCCCTCGATAATGAGCAAATCGTAACCCGCCATTTTTAATTCACCACCGAACTTGCCGCCGGAATTGGAACAGGCGATGGCCCCGGTTAGCGGCCCTTTGGTAATGACGGTATAGCGGCCACCGGTTGAAGCCATGGTGCCGGTCAGTGGACCGGTGGCAAAGATAATCTTGTTTTCTGCCGACAAGGCATCCGCGGCCGGGTCCATTTCCTCGTACAGGTATTTGCTGCCAAGTCCGCGAGAGCCAAGAAATGCTTCGGCCCATTCCATGTTAAGCGGTTCGATATCGCAGCTACCCTTGCTCAGGTTGACGCGAAGAATCTGTTGTTGCCAGGCCATCAGGTTTCCTCCGGTAAGATATTGTTTTCTGATTGCGATTGTATATCCTGCAGATCTGATTTAACACAGGTAAGCGGCCGTAAGGAGGTCGAAAACGAGGTGATAATCAATGATCAGGGTAATCATCGAGCGCGAAATCGCGGAAGGTATCGAGCAATACTACGAATCTGCCATTGCAGACCTGCTCGGCGTGATGGCAAATGCGCCAGGTTATGTGTCGGGCGAGTCGTCGGTCGATATTCGTCGACCCAACCACTATGTGGTGATTACGCGCTGGACCGATGAGGCTGCCTGGCATCGCTGGTTTCAATCCAGTGAACGCCAGGAGTTACTGGATGCGATCAGACCCTTCCTGATGACGGAGGAAAAATTTACACTGCTGAAGCAGCTGATCTTGCACCGGGATGAGTCGGCTGGTTGATGGGTTCGCGAAGATACACTCATTGCGTTATTTCACAGCGAAATAAGTATACTGTCCCTCCTGTTTTTGATTATTATTACGCTCTAGTCAGCTGGATAATCGCTGGTTCCAAATGTGAACTGGAGGAAAGTCCGGGCTCCGCAGGGCAGGGTGCCAGATAACGTCTGGGGGGCGCAAGCCCACGGCCAGTGCAACAGAAAGTATACCGCCGGCTTAGGCCTGGTAAGGGTGAAATGGTGCGGTAAGAGCGCACCGCACTTCTGGTAACAGAAGTGGCAGGGTAAACCCCACCCGGAGCAAGACCAAATAGGAAAACAATGACGCGGCCCGTGTCGTTTTCGGGTTGGTCGCTTGAGGCTGGGGGGTGACCTCCAGTCCAGATGAATGATTATCCTCGACAGAACCCGGCTTATAGGCTGACTATCAATTTAACGGGGGGGCGCAGGGCATTGCGCCCCCTTGTTTTTAATCCGTGAAATTGTGCAAAATCGCACATAATCTGACCCAACTTAATGTATCACTTTAACTATTAGGTATAAGTATCGGTTTTGGCTGGCGTATTGACTTGCGTACTTTAACTCAACAAGCTAAGTTACTGACGCCATTGAGAAAAAACCCGTATTACAGCCCTTAATTTACTTGACTTGTGGCAAAAATCAGCCATATTGTGTCACTAAGTGGGCAATAGTGGCACAAAGTGTCACATAACGGGTTAAGCGTGCACAAATTTCGAGGGGTTTCCAATTTATCTTTGGATGCGAAGGGAAGAATTGTTCTTCCCGCGCGCTACCGTGAGCGGCTGCTTGAGATCTGTCAGAGTCAACTGATCGTCACGATCGATACCGACCAACCCTGCCTGCTGATATACCCGCTCCCTGAATGGGAACTGATCGAGGAAAAAATCGAAGCCTTACCCAGCTTTAATCCGACAACCCGTCGAATCCAGCGCTTGCTGATCGGTCATGCCACCGAGGTTGAGGTTGATGCCAATGGTCGCATGTTGCTGTCCAATCCGCTGCGGGAGTATGCACAGCTCGGCAAGAAGGTGGTACTGATCGGGCAAGGTAAAAAGTTTGAGCTCTGGGACGAAGTTCTCTGGGCCGAGCGCATGGACGACTGGCTGGGTGATGGTACTGGCGATGACATGCCGGCGGCGCTTGCGGATCTAACGCTGTGAGTCAGGAGCATGCACCGGTGCTGCACGCCGAAGTCCTGGCGGCACTCGAAATCAAGCCGGATGGCCGCTACGTCGATGGTACCTATGGCCGGGGTGGTCACGCGCATTCGATTCTGTCGGAACTTGGCGATCAGGGGCGTCTGATCGTAATGGATCGCGATCCGCAAGCAATTGCCGATGCGCAGGAGACGATGGGCTCGGACCGCCGGGTTACGATTATCCACGACGACTACGCCAACATGTATGCGCAAATTGCCGATCTCGATCTGCTAGAGCAGATCGATGGAATTCTGCTCGACCTCGGTGTTTCTTCGCCGCAACTCGATGACGCGGCACGCGGTTTCAGTTTTCAGCTAAACGGGCCACTGGACATGCGGATGAATCCCGGGCAGGGTGAGTCGGCAGCCGAGTGGCTTGCGCATGCCGATGAAGCGGAGATCGCCAGGGTGCTCTGGGAATATGGTGAAGAACGCCATTCGCGACGCATTGCCAAAAAGATCGTCGAGCGGCGCCAGTCAGGCAAAATAGAAGATACCGCGACCCTCGCCGCCTTAATCAGTGAGATAGTACCGCGCCCGAAAAACAATAAACATCCGGCAACCCGCAGTTTCCAGGCCGTAAGAATTCATATCAACCAGGAACTCGACCAGATCCAGCACCTGCTAGAAACGGTACTGGATATTCTGAAAATCGGCGGGCGCCTGCTGATTATCAGCTTTCACTCACTCGAAGACCGCCTCGTAAAACGTTTTTTCAAGGCGCAGAGTTCGCGTGCAAAAATCCCTCGCGGACTGCCGCTACGCGATAGTGAAATCCCCTCCAATATTCGTCTCAGGTTGGTGAACAAGGCTATCAGGGCAGGAGCCAGGGAGCTGGCGTCAAATCCTCGTGCTCGTAGCGCAGTACTTCGTATTGCAGAGCGGGCTGCCTGATGACCGGTAAATTCTGGATCTCACTGCTGCTAACCCTGGTTCTCGGCAGTGCGCTGACCGTGATTTACGTGAAGCACGAGAGCCGGGTTCTGTTCGCTGAATTACGCACCATCCAGAAGCAGCAGGATCAGCAGGTCATTGAATGGGGACGGTTACAGCTGCAAAACACCACCCTGGCGACGCACAGTAACGTTGAATCAAGGGCCCGCAAGGACCTGAAAATGCGTTTACCCGAGAGTGTTGAACTGGTGCCTGTGCAATGAAGCGAAGCAAAAAAACCGCAGGGCAAGAGGACCAGATAGCCTTTCTTGGCACGCGTCATTACTTCGTATTGCTGGTATTGATTTCTTTGCTTGCCGGCCTGATGGCTCGTGCTCTTTACCTGCAGGTTGTCGAGCAGGATTTTCTGACCAGCCAGGGCGGGCAGCGACAAATACGCACCATCGAAACGCCGGCCTATCGAGGTGCAATTCTGGATCGTTTCGGTACGCCGCTTGCGATCAGTACACCGGTCGACTCGGTCTGGGTCAATCCGTCTGAAATTCTGGGAGACCTCGCCGCACTCAAACAGGTAACCCGCAAGTTGAAACTCGATTACCGCACGACGGTCGCCATGCTGAAGCAACGCGCCGACCGGGAGTTTGTTTACCTAAAGCGTCAGCTTGAGCCGGAATTTGCGCGCGACATCGCGGCAGGCTTTGAAGGTGTATACCTGCAGCGCGAGTATCATCGATACTATCCTGCCGGAGAGGTGGTATCACACCTGGTTGGATTTACCGATATTGACGACCAGGGCCAGGAGGGCCTCGAACTGGCCTACCAGGACTGGTTACGTGCCGAACCGGGTGAGCGGCGCGTCATTCGCAGCCGTCGTGGCGAGGTCATCGAGGAACTGGAGCAGCTGAAGCCGGCTGAATCCGGCAACGATATCTACACCAGCATCGATATGCGTTTACAGTACATCGCTTACCGCAGCCTTGCCCGGGCCATTAAGTTCCATGCGGCCAAAGCCGGTTCAGCGGTTCTGCTGGATGCCCGCAGTGGCGAAATCCTGGCGATCGTAAATCAGCCATCCTATAACCCGAACCAGCGCAGTAAAACCACGACCGAACGACTGCGTAACCGGGCCCTTACCGACGTATTTGAACCTGGTTCCGCGATCAAACCTTTCACCCTGGCGGCCGCAATTGATCGTGGCCGTTACCACCGTGGCAGCAGTATAGACACGTCACCCGGCTACATGATGGTGAGTGGTCACCCGGTTAAGGACATCCGTAACTATGGCATACTTGACCTCTCCGGAATTTTACGCAAATCGAGTAACGTCGGTGCATCTCGCATCGCCATGTCGTTACCCAAAAAGGAGCTGTGGGAGAGTTTCAGGGCTTACGGCTTCGGCGAGTTATCTGGTGTTTCCTTCCCAGGCGAATCGGCTGGATACTTCCGTCATCATAGTCAGTGGCAGCCACTGGACCACGCTACCATGGGATTCGGTTACGGCATGTCGCTGTCGATTACCCAGCTCGCGCGCGCCTATGCCGTAATTGCCAACCAGGGCCGCCTGGTGGATCTCACGCTGTTGCGAAAAGAACTGGTTCGAAATCCGAACAATGAAATCTCGCGTCATGTCATGAAATCCTCGACCGCGCGACAGATGATCAGGATGCTAGCTGAAGTTGTCGGCCCCAAAGGGACTGCGCCACAGGCAGCGGTTGATGGCTACAAGATTGCAGGCAAGACCGGGACCGCAAAGAAAAGCATTGCCGGGGGTTACCAGGAAGACGATTACGTGGCCGTATTTGCCGGTCTCGCGCCGGCCAGTAATCCACGCCTGGTAATGGCAGTCATGATTGACGAACCTACCCAGAACGGATACTACGGTGGACTGGTTGCCGCACCGGTGTTCCAGGAAGTGATGTCTAACGCATTGCGGATTCTCGATGTTCCACCCGATGATCTGCCGACCCTGGCGCAAGGTAAGGGAAAGGGGGCATGATGGCGAACACCAATATTCCCGGAATGGCTTTGTCGCAACTGCTATCCGGTTTCGCGGTGGAGGAGTCCGTGCCGTCGATACGGATCAGCGATATCGCCAGTAACAGTGTGAACGTCACGGCAAATTCGGCATTCATTGCGTTGCCCGGGATCAAGTCAAATGGCATCGATTATGCTATCGATGCCGTCAAGGCAGGGGCAGTGGCAGTAATTTATGATGCCGCAGATGAATATAGCCTGCAGCGCATTCCGCTGTTGCGCAAACAGGTAGAGACCTGCTGGATCGGCGTCGATGACCTGGAACGTGCCAATGGCCATATCGTCAGTCGTTTCTTCGGTGACCCGGGGCAAGCCATGACAATCGTCGGCGTCACGGGAACTGACGGAAAATCCAGCGTCGTCCATCTCGTTACCCAGGCTTTGACGCGGATAGGAAAATCCTGCGCCAGTATCGGAACTCTCGGATATGGGATTGGCAACAAGTTGACACCGGATTCGTTAACAACACCAGATGCCGTCAGCTTGCAGGCACGTTTACACCAGTTCCGCCAGCAACGTTGTGAGTACGTGGTCATGGAAGTATCGTCACACGCGCTCGAACAGTATCGCGTCAACGGTTGTGACTTTGATATCGCGGTGCTGACCAATCTGGGGCGCGACCACCTCGATTATCACGGTGACCTGGATAGTTACGCAGCCGCCAAGGCGCGACTGTTTCATGATTTTGAACTTTCCGGGCGAGTGGTAAATATTGATGACAGCTTCGGACAGGCGTTAAGCCGGTCGGTTGAGAAAGATTCGCTGCTGCGCTATTCGGTAGAGACTGAAGCAGGGCGCGAGGCCGAGGTTAAATTGATCTCCAGTGAATTGACCGCTAGTGGAATAAATATCAGGGCTTCGACCCCGTTGGGAGAAGTGACCGCTGTTACCGCACTACTGGGTCATTTCAATATCGAGAATACGTTAGCCTGTATCGCTACCCTGGTTGCATTAGGTCTCGATCACAAGCAGCTCGAACTTGCAGTCAAGGATTTAAAACCGATTCCTGGTCGCATGGAAAAATTCATTGGCCAGCCCGGTAGCGCGTCGGCAGTAGTCGATTTTGCCCATACCGAGCAGGCCCTGCGCGCCTGTCTTGCAGCCTGTCGACAGCATACCAGCGGATTATTGTGGTGTGTATTTGGTTGCGGCGGGGATCGTGACCAGGGAAAACGCAGCGGCATGGGACGCGCCGTGGAAGAGTTGGCGGATCGCATGATTATCACCGACGATAATCCGCGCAATGAATCACCCCAGAAAATCGTCAGCGAAATCATTGCCGGCATGAAACGGCCCGGTCAGGCCTGTATTGTCCATAATCGTCAGGCAGCCATCGAATATGCGATATCACAGGCGGCCCCCGAAGACCTGGTCGTTATTGCGGGCAAGGGTCACGAGCAGGAGCAAATTGTCGGAAACGAGCGCCGCCCCTTTTGTGATCGTCACGTGGTTAGCCGAATTCTGCAGGTGGATCATGATTAGCATGTCGATGATGTCACTGGCCGAGGTTCTCGGGTCTAGTACCGACCAGCTGCCGGAGCTGTCCTTTTCGGGGGTCACAATCGATAGCCGAAAATCCTGCGAGGGCAAGTTGTTCGTTGCCATAAAGGGCGTCAATTTTGACGGTCATAGCTTCGTTGATCAGGCTTACCAGAACGGCGCTGTCATCGCCCTCGTTGAACAGCGTCAGCCCTGCCATATACCCCAGATCGAGGTTGCCGATTGCAAGCAGGCTATGGGCCGGTTGGCCAATCACTGGCGCCGTCACTGTGACCCCTGCGTCATCGCCCTCACCGGCAGTAACGGTAAAACAACGGTCAAGGAAATGCTTAAACAGATATTGTCGAGACAGGCCGCGACCCTTGCGACCATTGGCAATTTCAATAACGACATCGGCGTACCACTGACATTATTCGAACTCGATCAAGATCATGATTTCGCCATTATCGAAATGGGTGCCAATCATCGTGGCGAGATCGCCGGCCTCGCCAGGATTGCAGAGCCCGATATCGTCTACGTCAACAATGTTGCCGCCGCACACCTGGCGGGCTTCGGTGACGTTCAGGGTGTAGTTGAAGCCAAAGGCGAGCTCTATGCTTACTGCACCCCGCAGCACAAGGCGTTGTTCAATGCCGACGAAGTCGCCAGTCAATACTGGCAAAGTATTTGTGCGGCGCAAAACCGGATTAGCTGTGGGCTGCAAAATGAAGCTGACGTGACCGCGACCTGGTCAGTCTCGGGTGAAAACCTGAAGGTTGATTTTTCTTACCAGGGTAGGTCACGGGATTGTGAACTGAATGTGATCGGCGAGCATAACGTCCGCAACGCGCTAGCCGCGGTATCGCTTGCGATCCTGAGCGGTAATGATTTAACCGTGGCCGTTGACAACCTGGCGGGATTCTCCGGGGTAAAAGGGCGATTGCAGATACTGGCCGGTCCGTCCCGCAGTCGCCTGATTGACGATAGCTACAACGCGAATCCGGACTCTCTTGAAGCGGGTATCAAGGTACTTTGCTCATTGCAGGGTTCAGCCTGGCTGGCGCTGGGCGATATGGCCGAACTGGGTGCGGAAGCGGTCGACCTGCACCGCGAGGCCGCGCAGACCGCACGTCGTAACGGAGTAGAAAAATTTTTTGGTATTGGCGAAATGAGTTGTATCGCCAGCGAGGAATTCGGCGATGGCGGCTACTGCAGCGAGCGCATCGAAGACATGGCAGTGGTCATATCGTCGCAAATCCATGAAGGCGTGAATCTCCTGATCAAGGGGTCGCGTGCCGCCGGCATGGAGCGACTAGTCGCCCTGTTAACACGAACCGTGAACGCAGGGGGTGCCAATGCTGTATAGCCTGTCGGAGTTTCTCACCCAGTTCCATAGCGGTTTTAACGTATTCCAGTATCTGACGATGCGCACCATCCTGGGTGTGCTCACGGCACTCGTGATTTCGCTGATCGTCGGACCGTTTATGATTACCTATTTGAGCAGTTCCAAGATAGGGCAGAGCGTGCGCGATGATGGCCCCGAAAGCCATTTTGTCAAGGCAGGCACACCGACCATGGGTGGTGCGTTAATCCTCGTTGCTATTGTCACCAGCACCATACTGTGGAGCGATTTATCTTCACGTTTCGTCTGGATCGTCCTGTTTGTAACCGTCGGCTTTGGTGCAATCGGCTGGATTGATGATTACAAAAAGATCGTTTATGGCAACGCCAAGGGGCTGTCCGTCCGGGTCAAGCTAATCTGGCAATCGCTGATTGGACTGGGTGCAGCGCTGGCTTTGTTTCACACCGCCCAATTTCCAATTGAAACCCAGCTTATTGTCCCGTTTATCAAGGACATCCTGCTTGATCTCGGCTGGCTGTACGTGGTGCTGGCTTATTTCGTCATCGTCGGTAGCAGCAACGCGGTCAACCTGACCGATGGACTCGATGGCCTCGCGATTCTGCCTACCGTGCTGGTCGGCGGCGCCCTTGGAGTTTTTGCTTACCTGACGGGTAACTTTAACTTTTCAAATTACCTGGGCATTCCCTACGTCCCAGGCGTAGGGGAAATGGTCGTTTTCTGCGGCGCCCTGGTCGGCGCAGGTCTTGGCTTCCTGTGGTTTAACACGTATCCAGCCCAGGTCTTCATGGGTGATGTCGGCGCACTCGCGCTGGGTGCCGCACTCGGTACCCTGGCGGTGATTGTGCGCCAGGAACTGGTGCTGTTTATCATGGGTGGTATTTTTGTGGTCGAAACGGTGTCGGTAATGCTGCAGGTCGCATCGTTCAAGCTGACCGGACGCCGCATATTTCGTATGGCGCCTCTACATCATCATTACGAGCTCAAAGGTTGGCCGGAGCCGCGCATTATTGTGCGCTTTTGGATTATTACCGTGGTGCTGGTGTTGATCGGTCTTGCGAGTTTAAAGATTCGGTAATGTTAAACGTGAGCCAACAAAAAACAGCGCTAGCAGACGTTAACTACCTCGTGGTTGGGCTCGGCGTGACCGGGTACTCGGTGGCGCGTTATTTACTCGGGCACGGCTATCGCTGCAAGCTCCAGGATACACGTGAGCTGACGCCCCAGCTGGTTAAGCTGAACGCCGAGTTTGACACGGTTGATTTCAATGCTGGTCCGCTCGACAAGGGCTTGATCGAATGGGCCGAAGTACTGGTGGTCAGTCCCGGGTTGTCGATCCAGCAAGAGGCCATCCTGCAGGCCATCGATCTTGGCAAGACTGTAGTTGGCGATATCGAATTGTTCGCGCGGCTGGTGGACAAGCCCGTTATCGCGATTACCGGCTCCAACGGCAAGAGCACGGTTACCACCCTGGTCGGTAAAATGATCGGGCTTGACAATAAAACGGTTGCGGTGGGTGGCAACATCGGCACTGCGGCACTGGATTTGTTGGAACAGAATCCGGATTTCTATGTACTGGAGTTGTCAAGCTATCAACTCGAGACCACGACGTCGCTGCAACCGCGGGTTGCGGCCCTGCTTAATCTCTGTGAAGACCACCTCGATCGTTATCCAGGGTACGCTGAATACATCCAGACCAAGTTGCGTATCTATAATAACGCTGGTTTGTGTGTCAGCAATCTTGACGACGAGGTGACGCGTCATGATGCCGGAGATATTACATTCAGTCTGAATCCCGACTCGGACGCTGAGTTCCGGGTGCTCGAGCGTGACGGATTGTGGTTGGCTCACCGCGATGAACCCTGGATACAGGTTAATGATATCAAGTTGACCGGTCGTCACAACTGGGCCAACTGCCTGGCCTCGATGGCAATCGCGCACAGCGTCGGCATCTCCAGGGCAGCCATTGTTGCTGCTATGGAAACGTTTGCTGGTATTCCGCATCGTGGTCAATGGATCGCCGAAATCGATGGCGTTGAATGGATTAATGATTCCAAGGCGACCAATGTTGGTGCTGCACAGGCCTCGATCGAGGGGCGTGAACGTCCGGTCATATTGATAGCCGGAGGGCAGTCGAAGGGTGCTGACATGACTGTCATGTCAGAGACGATCAGGCAGAAGGTTAAACTGGCATTACTGTTGGGAGAGGATGCCGACCGCCTGCAGCAGGCCTGGCAGGATATTACCCGGATCGAACGGGTACGAGATATGCAGGAAGCCGTGCAGCGCGCTCACGAGTTTGCCAGCAGCGGCGATTGTGTGTTGCTGGCGCCTGCCTGCGCAAGTTTTGATATGTACCCGAAATTCGAGGCACGCGGCGACGATTTCATGCAGCGTGTGCAGGAGCTGGCATGTTGACTAGCCAGGCCATCAGAACCGACAACACGGCCGTACGTCCGGGTTTTGAGCTGGCGCCGGAATATGACCGCGTTACGCTATTGCTCTACGTAACGCTGATCTGTATCGGGCTGGTGATGGTGACTTCGGCATCGATTGGCATTGCAGATCAACAAAACCACGATCCTTTCTATTTCGCCAAACGCCAGGTCCTGCGGATTTTATTGAGCCTCGCATTGATGTGGTTTGCCTGCAAAATCCCCCTTAAATTCTGGAAGAATAATGGCATGTTGTTGATGCTGGGCTCCGTCATTCTACTCGCCTGTGTATTGATTCCCGGGGTTGGACATACTGTGAACGGCAGCACGCGTTGGCTTGATTTCGGCCTGTTCACGTTCCAGGTCTCGGAGATCGCCAAACTGTTTCTGATCATCTACCTCAGCGGTTACCTGATTCGGCGCAGCGAAGAAGTACAAACCAATACCATGGGATTTGTCAAACCGATGATGATCCTCTCGGTTGCCAGTGGTTTGCTGGTGCTCGAGCCTGATTTTGGTGCTGCCGCGGTACTCCTGATGACCGGGCTCGGATTGATGTTTCTGGGCGGTGTGAGATTCGGGCAATTCGTCCTGTTTATCATTGGCACGCTCTGTATTATGGGCCTGCTGGCAGTTTCGTCGCCCTATCGACTCGCGCGTATTACCTCATTTGTCGATCCCTGGGCAGACCCGTTCAACAGTGGTTTTCAATTGACGCAATCTTTAATTGCGATCGGCAGCGGCGGATGGTTTGGTGCCGGTCTTGGCGGCAGTATCCAAAAGCTGTTTTATCTGCCGGAGGCGCATACCGATTTCATGTTTGCGATATTTGCCGAAGAGTTCGGCTTTGTCGGGCAAGTATTTTTGATTAGCCTGTTTGGCCTGCTCGCCTGGCGGTGCTTTACCATTGCAAAAATGGCCCTGCTGAAGCAGCAGGCCTTCGGTGCCTACCTGGCATACGGTGTGGGATTACTGATCACGTTGCAGGCCGTAATCAATATCGGCGTTAATGTGGGCGCCTTGCCGACCAAGGGTTTGACCTTACCTTTTATCAGCTACGGCGGTAACTCCATTCTCACTATGTCTTTTGCGGTGGGGCTGGTGTTGCGGGTATATTTCGAATACCAGGTCAGTGATTTCGGCAAGAAATCACGCCGGCGAGCGGCGGTGCGCGCATGACCCCGGGTTTGCAGAAACCAATTGTGGTCATGGCGGGCGGCACCGGGGGTCATGTTTTCCCGGCGCTCGCCGTAGCCGAACACTTGCGCCAGCGCGGTGAAAGTATCGTGTGGCTGGGAACCCGTTCGGGTATCGAGGCCCGGGTCGTGCCCGCGGCCGATTTTGCAATCGAGTGGTTGAACGTGCAGGGGCTGCGCGGCAAGGGTTTGATGACATTCATTCTGGCGCCGTTCCGGCTGCTGCGCGCTTGCTGGCAGTCGTTACGACTGTTGCGCAGAATCCGGCCCAAGGCAGTGCTGGGTATGGGTGGATTTGTTTCCGGCCCCGGTGGTTTGATGGCCTGGTTACTCAATATCCCGTTATTTCTGCACGAGCAGAACTCGATTATCGGCCTCACCAATCGTATTTTGAGTCGTCTTGCAACACGTAACTACGCGGCCTTTCCGAACATTGCCAGTTCGGTTCCGCGCTGTGAATGGATCGGTAACCCGGTGCGCGCTAGCCTGGTGGGGCTGGGGGAACCGGATGCACGCCTGCAGTCGAGAATCGATCAACCGATGCAGTTGCTGGTCGTTGGCGGCAGTCTCGGGGCAGCCACATTAAATCGGATTCTGCCACAGGCGATCGCCTGCCTTGACCGCGACCAGCGTCCCAGGATCAGGCATCAATGTGGCGACAAGCACCTGGAGGTCTGCCAGCAAAACTACCGGGAAGCTGGTGTTGATGCGGAGGTCGTCAGTTTTATCGATGACATGCCGCAGGCTTATTGCTGGGCCGACCTGATCGTCTGCCGGGCCGGCGCGCTGACGATAGCGGAACTCACTGCGGTTGGGCTGGCCGCATTACTGGTGCCTTTCCCCTACGCGGTTGATAATCACCAGTACCACAACGCGCTTTACCTGGAACAGAACGGCGCCGCCCAGATCCTGCCGGAAGCCGAGCTCGGCGCCGAGAACCTGGCGCTGAAGTTGAAATTTTTCCAGCAGAACCGCTTGGCACTGGTGGAGATGGCAGTTAATGCACGCGCCCAGTTCAAGCCCGAGGCTGCCGAGCGACTGGCCTCGGGGCTGTTAGCGGGAGCGAAGCCATGACTGTCAGCTCAAAGCACTTCATGCGGCGCATTCGCAATATCCATTTCGTTGGCATCGGTGGCGCCGGGATGAGCGGTATCGCCGAAGTATTCCACAACCTGAACTACCATATCAGCGGCTCGGATATAGCCGAAAACGCGATGGTCAGGCACTTGCGTGACCTCGGTATCGATATCACCATCGGGCACAGTCGAGAAAACGTCGCTGATGCCCACGTGGTCGTGGTCTCGACCGCAATCGACGACGATAATCCGGAAATCGAGGCGGCGCGGGAAATGCGCGTCCCGATCGTCAGACGCGCAGAGATGCTGGCCGAGTTGATGCGCTTTCGGCGGGGAATTGCGGTAGCGGGCACCCACGGCAAAACCACTACCACCAGCCTCGTCGCGAGTGTGCTCGCGAGTGGCGATATTGACCCGACTTACGTGATTGGTGGCAAGTTGATCAGTTCCGGGAGTCATGCCCGGCTCGGTCTCAGCGACTACCTGGTCGCCGAAGCGGATGAGAGCGATGCTTCATTTCTCTACCTGCAGCCAATGATGGCAGTTGTCACCAATATCGACAATGACCATCTTTCCGCCTACGAAGGTGACTTCGAGCGGCTCAAACAGGCATTTATCGAGTTTCTGCACCACCTACCATTTTACGGGCTCGCGGTGCTGTGCCTTGATGATGACGTGGTGCGAGAAATAATGGGTGAAGTGGCACGTCCGGTACTGACCTATGGTGAATCGGAAGACGCCGATGTGCGGATTACCGATATCGTCGCCAGGGGCGCCAGAACCTGCTTCAAGCTCAGGCTTCCCGACCAGACGAAAGCGCTCGATATCGAGCTTAATCTGACAGGCAAACATAATGTGCTCAATGCCACCGCGGCGATCAGCATTGCGTGGGAGCTGGGTGTTTCATCGGCCGCGATTGTTCAGGCTCTGGCTGTATTTTCCGGCATTGGTCGACGCTGCCAGATCAGTGAAAACCTGCAGGTTGCGGGCGGCAATATCATGCACATAGATGATTACGGGCATCATCCCAATGAAATCGCGGCCACCCTGGGCGGCATCCGCGAAGCCTGGCCAGACAAAAGGCTGGCAGTGCTGTTTCAACCGCATCGCTACACGCGTACGCGTGACCTGTTCGAGGACTTTAGCCAGGTATTGGCCGACGTCGATCAATTAATTTTACTCGAGGTATATCCCGCGGGTGAGGCCTATATCAAGGATGCCGACGGACGTGCGCTGGCACGCTCGATTCGGGCGCGCGGCAAGGTTGACCCGGTTTTTGTGGAAGATCTGGATGATCTCGACGAAGTAGTCGATAAGGTTTTGGAGGACGGCGATATATTCCTGACACTGGGCGCCGGGAGCATCGGCGCCTGGGCGGCCGAGTTCCTGGCGCAGCATCGATCAGCAGGGCAGGAGCAATGAACGTGGCCAGTGATCGTTCTATCAACGGAAGCCTGATGTTTGACGAACCCATGTCTAGACATACCAGTTGGCGCCTGGGCGGACCCGCTGATCAATATTACATTCCGGCCGATCTGACCGATCTGCAGTATTTCCTCGCGCAACTGGAGCCGGAGATCGAAATTCTTTGGGTTGGTCTCGGCAGTAACCTGCTGGTGCGTGATGGTGGTTTTCGCGGCGTGGTCATCGCGCCGCTTAATTCACTGCGAGAAATTCACCTGGATCCAGATGGGCTGCTCTACGTCGAGAGTGGAATCAGCTGCGCCAAGATGGCCAAGTTTTGTCAGAAGCAGGGACTTGATGGCGCTGATTTCTTTGCCGGAATTCCGGGCACGGTCGGCGGTGCCTTAGCGATGAACGCGGGTGCTTTCGGTGGTGAAACCTGGGCCGCGGTGGAGCAGGTGATCATGATCGATCGGGCGGGAAGCCTGATCGAGCGAAGTCCTGCCGATTTCGAGATCGACTATCGTCACGTGGGCTTGCCGCGTCAGGAATGGTTCGCTGCGGCACGGTTCCGCCTGCCGGCGCGCGCTGCGGGTGAATCGTCAAACATCCGTGAGCTGTTAAAGCAGCGTAACGCCACGCAACCGATCGGCCAGCCATCATGCGGATCGGTTTTCAAGAATCCCCCGGGAAAGTATGCCGCGCAGCTAATCGAGGCGGCGGGTCTCAAAGGTCACTGTCTGGGTACGGCCTGCGTGTCGGACAAGCATGCCAATTTTATCATCAGTGCCAGTAACACTACCGCCAGCGATGTAGAGGCCTTGATCGCCCATATCCGCGAAACGATTGCCGTGCAGTTTAACGTCGACCTCGAGACCGAGGTTCGCATCGTAGGAGATACGCTGTGAACATGGTGTTGTCAAAGCCGGCCCCGGATAGCGTCACAAAATGTGGCAGGGTTGCGGTCCTGATGGGCGGGCAATCCGCCGAGCGTGAAGTTTCGCTTAATAGCGGCAACGCCGTTTACGAGGCGTTACTTGCCGCCGGCGTCGATGCAGTTCCAGTTGATTTACAGGCGCATGCTTTCCATCAGCTTGCCGATTTGAAAGCCGATCGCGTCTTTAATGTATTGCATGGCCGTGGTGGTGAGGATGGCACTATTCAAGCTGTACTTGAATTCCTTGGCATTCCCTATACCGGTAGCGGCGTATGCTCATCGGCCTTGACGATGGACAAGGTTCTGACCAAGAAAGTCATGCGTTGCAGCGGGATCCCCACGCCTGATTTTTTTGAACTGGACAGCGAAACAGATTGTGAACAGCTGCTGCGTGATTTCGGGTTGCCGGTGTTTATCAAACCGATACTGGAGGGTTCAAGTATCGGCATGACGCCAGTGCACCAGGAAAGCGAGCTATTTCCGGCGTGGAAGAACGCGCGTCGCTACGGTGATGTTTTCGCCGAGCGTTTCATCGATGGTACCGAATACACGGCAGGGTTTGTCGGCGACACAATTCTGCCGTTGATTAAACTGGACACACCCCACGAATTTTACGATTACGATGCCAAGTACCTGGCCGATGACACTGTTTATACCTGCCCCTGCGATCTTGACGACGCAAGCGTCACGGCAATAAACGAAATCGTGCTCGAAACAATTCGTGTTACCGGTGTGAGGGACTGGGGCAGGGTGGACTTGATACTGGATCAACAGCAACAACCCTGGGTGATCGAGGTTAATACGGTGCCCGGGATGACGGATCATAGCCTGGTTCCAATGGCGGGCCGTGCCGCTGGACTGGAAATGCCCGACCTGGTTGTAAAAATTCTTGAAACAACACTGGCGGGAGGTAAACGCAATGGCTAAGTCCCGCAGGCAGATCAAGCAGGCACAACGCAACACGCCGGCATCGACGTCACCATCTTTCCAGTGGCGCAAATCTTACAACTGGATATTTCTGTTGCTGCCGTTGATGCTGGCGGTTGTCTATCTCATCCAGGTGGAAGAGCCGCTGCCGATACGCACGATTCAGCTTTCCGGGACATTTGAAAACCTGGATCAGCAGGCGGTCGAGATGGCGCTGCAACCCTATCTTGGTCAGGGATTCTTTTCCCTCGACATTCACCATGTCAAGCAAACTCTGCACGACAGATCATGGATTGAATCGGTCTCGGTACGCAGGATCTGGCCCGATAAGCTCAGGGTCAATGTCAAGGAAAAGGTACCGGTGGCACGTTGGGATGGGCAGCACCTGCTGAGTGATTCGGCCAGCGTTTATCGCGCGGATACCGCTGCGTTCAGCCATCTGCCTGTGGTGCATGCAACCAACCATCCGCCGGCCTGGGTATTGAAGCAGTTTTACCACCTGGAGGCCCGCTTCCACAGCGTAGACGAGCGACTGATCGCGTTACAGGTCGATAGCCGCGGAGCGCTCGACGTCGAATTGATCAATGGATTGGAAATCAAGCTGGGCAGGAGAGATATCGATCACAAGATCGACCGTCTGGTAGTTATTTACCCGCAGCAGATTCTGCCCCGACGTGAGCAGATCCAGCGTCTGGATTTACGCTACAGCAATGGTTTTGCTGTGGCCTGGAAAAAAGAAGCCCTGCAGGGCAGCGACAAAGCATCAATCTGGAGTAATGGTAATGTCTAAGAAGGCATCGGGAAACCTGATCGTAGGGCTTGATATCGGGACCTCTAAAGTGGTTGCGATAGTTGGCGAAGTCACGGTCGAGGGCGATATCGATATTATCGGTATCGGCACCCAACCCTCGCGGGGTTTGAAGAAAGGTGTCGTGGTCAACATCGAATCGACCGTGCAAACCATCCAACGCGCGGTGGAAGAAGCGGAACTGATGGCGGGTTGCCAGATTCGCTCGGTTTACGCGGGTATTGCCGGCAGCCATATTCGCAGTATCAACTCGCATGGCATCGTCGCAATCAAGGAAAAGGAAGTGACCGCGGCAGACGTGGCTCGCGTTATCGATGCCGCCAAGGCAGTTGCAATTCCGGCTGATCAGAAAATATTACATGTATTGCCCCAGGAGTTTGTCATCGATAACTCTGAAGGCATTCGTGATCCCATCAGCATGTCCGGAGTTCGGCTCGAAGCCAAGGTGCACCTGGTGACCGGTGCGGTCAGTGCCGCGCAAAATATTATCAAGTGTGTGCGTCGTTGTGGTCTCGAGGTCGATGATGTGATTCTGGAACAACTGGCTTCTGCGAGTTCGGTATTGACTGATGATGAGAAGGAACTCGGTGTCTGCCTGGTCGATATCGGTGGCGGTACGACCGACATAGCGGTGTTTTCCGATGGCGCAATTCGTCATACCGCTGTCATACCGATCGCCGGTGACCAGGTCACCAACGATATCGCGGTCGCGTTGCGCACACCCACGCAGTATGCAAACGATCTCAAGGTCAAGTATGCCTGCGCGCTGCGTCAGTTGGCATCGGATAACGAAACCATCGAGGTTCCCAGTGTCGGCGATCGCGAACCTCGACTCCTGGCCCGGCAAACGCTGGCCGAGGTCGTGGAACCACGCTACGAGGAATTATTAAGCCTGGTGCAGGCGGAATTACGCCGTAGTGGGCTTGAGGAGATTTGTGCCGCCGGGGTCGTGTTGACCGGGGGCAGTTCGAAAATGGAAGGCGCAATTGAACTGGCGGAAGAGATTTTCCATATGCCGGTTCGGCTGGGCTATCCACAGTATGTATCGGGATTGGTCGATGTTGTGCGCAACCCGATTCATGCTACGGGTGTTGGATTGCTGTTGTTTGGAAACAGACAGCAATCCGGCTTGTCCGGTTTCCAACTGGACGATCGTAATGAAGCCGGTGTTTTGGCGAGAATGAAGAGCTGGTTTCAGGGTAATTTTTAAATAACGCAAGAGGACTAAAAAATGTTTGAACTGATGGATTCACACTCCAAAGATCCGATTATCAAGGTCATTGGTGTCGGTGGAGGTGGCGGTAACGCCGTCCAGCACATGGTTTCGTCGGGTATTGAAGGCGTCGAATACATGTGCGTCAACACCGATGTACAGGCGCTCAAAAAGATGGATGTGCGAACAACCATGCAAATTGGGTCCAGTATTACCAAGGGACTCGGCGCCGGCGCCGATCCCGGTATCGGCAGACAGGCCGCGCTCGAAGATCGTGAGCGCATCCAGGAAGTGATCGAGGGCTCCAATATGCTCTTTGTTACGGCGGGTATGGGTGGTGGCACCGGCA
Organism: Gammaproteobacteria bacterium; assembly: GCA_029862005.1. Taxonomy (NCBI): domain Bacteria; kingdom Pseudomonadati; phylum Pseudomonadota; class Gammaproteobacteria; species Gammaproteobacteria bacterium. Next base: position 73,240 of record JAOTYD010000003.1, read on the forward strand.
CCGGGGCGGCGCCGGTAATCGCGCAGATCGCCAAGGAAATGGGGATTCTGACGGTTGCCGTGGTCACCAAACCGTTCGGCTTTGAGCGTACCAAGCGGATGTCGCAGGCTGAGGTCGGTATCAAGGAACTTTCCAATGTGGTTGATTCGTTGATTACCATCCCGAACGACAAGCTCATGCCCGTACTGGGTAAACAAACATCGTTGCTGGAAGTATTTGAAAAGGCAAACGATGTATTGCGCGGCGCGGTGCAGGGCATTGCCGAGTTGATCACCTGTCCGGGTTTGATCAACGTCGATTTTGCCGACGTGCGCACGGTCATGTCGGAAATGGGAATGGCGATGATGGGTACCGGATCGGCCACGGGTGATAATCGCGCCAAGGAGGCGGCGATGGCAGCCATCTCGTCTCCGTTGCTCGAGGATATCAATATCTCGGGTGCCCAGGGCATTCTCGTTAATGTCACTGCCGGCCTGGACATGGCCATAGGAGAACTCGATGATGTTGGTACGGCCATAACCGAACTGGCATCGATTGATGCCAACGTCGTGGTTGGAACCGTTATCGATTCGAACATGAAGGATGGCGAGTTGCGAGTCACCATGGTCGCTACCGGTTTGGGTGCCGACAAGATTCTTGCTGATGTACCGGTCGCCGCGGTCCAGCCCGAGCGTAATGGCGAGGTCGATTACAAGAAGCTCGAACGACCTACTGCTATTCGCAAGAAAATTGTTGGTGATAGTGTTGAACTGCCCGAGGACAAAGAGAGCATGGACTACCTCGATATTCCTGCATTTCTGCGTCGCCAGGCGGATTGAACGGCAATTCCTCTTGCCAGGAGATCGGTTCAGGGACGAACCGCTCCATGCTCCTTTCCAGGCGCGCTCGCGGGACGGACGATACGATTTCCTTGCCTGCGTCGTTGCTCGTGGCCGATGGCTTTTATTTCAAGTGTTTTCAGCATCCGACTGCAGCGCACTACTGCATCAAGGTTATGCTTCCGCAACATCACCCGGCTCGTTTCCGGCGCTGCGTAAGGTACTTTAAAGCCCTGCATCGACGTGGTATTTACCTTGATCATATCGCCGCATTTCATGGTCTGATTAATACCAGCCTGGGCAAGGGTGCAATCTTTGAAATGGTGCTCGATGATGACGGGCGGGTGTCTAAATCGCTCGACCATTATCTTGCGCTCAATGACAAACGATTTAACGCCTGGGTAATCCGGGAGATAGAATCGTTGAAACAGTCTCTCCATAACTACTGGATTGCAAGCTACGATTTAAACCCGACTAATGTTCTGGTCAAGCGCCTCGGTTTTGACGAATTTCGCCTGGTCGTAGTGGGTGGTATCGGCGATAACCAGCTATTTCCGCTGGCCAGCTATAGCCGTATATACGCGCGTAAAAAACTGGCCAGCGCCTGGAACCCCGGCTATCAGCAATGGTATGCCGAATATCCGTCGGTGCTAAGAAGGCTAAAACCCTATCTGGTTGTATAAATCCGGTTAGCGCAGGCCGGGAGCGTGCCACAGCGTTTTGGCAACGTCCGTAACCCGTTAACAACTATTCCTCGCCAAGCCGTGATTTGAGCCAATGGTCGATCGAGAAAAATCCACCACCGTAGAGAACACTGGTCAGCAGCATTGAGCCCCAGAGGTAATGCCACACGAGGCCGGCCCCCTTGGCCAGGGTTGCATAGTAAGAAACCACCGCGATGATATTAATGAACGAGACAGCAATCGCGGTAAAGCGAGTGCCCAATCCTATGATTAAAAATACCGGGAACACGAGTTCACCGATGGTCGCGAGGTAAGCTGCTAGTTCAAAGTTTAGCAGTGGTACCTGGTATTCGTACTCGAACAGTACCAGTGTGGTTTCCCAGTCTCCAATCTTGTGCATGCCGGACTTCAGGAATACCCAGGCGACGTAAAGCCTGATAAATAACAGGAATGGCGACTGCAGCTTCGACAGTAAATCGTGAATCGACAAAATCGGCGCACTTAACTTTTCAATGAACCCCATCTTTTTTCTCCCCTGTATTTTTTTGTATAGATTAGTATTTGATTTGAACCCGGGCCTATTGAAAAGTTCACAACCTCCGGGAAGAATTAGATTGCCGAAATTTTTTCTGCCTGCGTGCGCAGGCTGCTGAGCGCCGACTCTGCGTCGGCGAGCTTGCGCTTTTCCTTGTCGACGACGTCTTTCGGTGCGCGCGAGAGAAAGTTCTCGTTCGAGAGCTTCGCGTTGATGCGTTGCGCATCCTGCTCCAGTTTTTCGATATTTCTCTGTAACCGCTGAAGTTCGGAATCTTTGTCTATGAGTCCAGCGAGGGGAATCAACAACTGCATTTCACCCACCAGCGAAGTCGCGGATTCCGGAGCCGGAGCATTCTGTTCCAGCCAGGCTATTGATTCCAGCTTTGCCAGAGACAGCAGAAGTGATCGGTTGTTTTCGATGCATTCACGATCCCGTTCATCACCGTTCCGGCAAATGACTGGCAGTAGCTTGCCCGGTTTAATGTCCATCTCGGAGCGAATCTGCCTGACACCCATGACAAAGGTCTTCACCCACTCCAGTTCCGCCAGCGCTGCCATATCGATGAGTGCAGAATCAGTCTCGGGATAGCGGCGGCGCATGATTGTATCACCCTCGATCCACGCCAGCGGTGCGACGCGTTGCCAGAGCTCTTCGGTGATGTAGGGCATGACCGGGTGTAATAGTCGCAGTATTGCTTCGAGCACCGTTACCAGTGTATGCCGGGCCGCTTTTTTGGCTACTACGGGGTAATCATCACCATACAATACCGGCTTGGATAATTCGATGTACCAGTCGCAATAGTCGTTCCAGACAAATTCATACAGATCGCGCGCAACAAGGTCGAAGCGATAACCGTCGATACGCGTGGCCACGTCCGCGCTCACCTGCTGCAGGCGCGCGATAATCCAGCGATCGGCCAGCGTCGGGCTACCCGCGGTACAGTCCTCGCCCTCGGTGTTTTGCAATACGTAGCGAGTTGCATTCCATAGCTTGTTGCAGAAGTTGCGGTAGCCCTCGATGCGCCCGAGGTCAAAGCGAATGTCGCGCCCGGTTGTTGCCAGTGCGGTGAAGGTAAAGCGCAACGCATCGGTGCCATAAGCCGGGATGCCTTCCGGGAAATGCCGTCGCGTCGCGGCCTCGATCTTCGGTGCCATCTCCGGCTGCATCAGGCCGGTGGTGCGCTTGGTCACCAGGTCATCGAGCGGAATACCATCGATCAGGTCCAGTGGATCGAGAACATTACCCTTGGACTTTGACATCTTGTTACCATCGGCGTCGCGCACCAATCCGTGGATATAGACCTCCCTGAAGGGCACGTCATCCATGAATTTGAGGCCGAACATAATCATGCGCGCGACCCAGAAGAATATAATATCGAAGCCAGTGACCAGCACGCTGGTCGGGTAAAAGGTTTTTAAGGCTGGATCGTTGCGTTCGGGCCAACCGAGCGTGCTGAACGGCCATAGCGCCGACGAAAACCAGGTATCGAGCACATCTTCGTCCTGGGTGAGTTCGATATCTTCGGCAAGTCCATATTTTTTACGCACCGCGTCTATATCGGATGCGACATAAACGTTGCCGTAGTTGTCATACCATGCGGGAATGCGATGCCCCCACCAGATCTGTCGAGAAATGCACCAGTCCTGGATTTCTTCCATCCAGTTGTAATAGGTCTTGCTCCAGTTTTCAGGGATGAAGCGAATCCGGCCATCCTTCACAGCCTCGATGGAAGGTTCTGCCAGCGGTTCGGCACGAACGAACCACTGATCCGTCAGGTAAGGTTCGATGACGACACCGGAACGATCACCATAGGGGCGTTTGTAAACATGCTCTTCCGCTTTGACCAGCAATCCCTCGGCGTCGAGATCCTTGACGATTTGTTCCCTCGCCTCGAAGCGATCCATACCCTGGTATGCCGGTGGTGCGTTTTCATTCATGATCGCATCGATCGTGAACAGGTTGATAACTTCCATCTCGTGGCGCTGGCCAACTTCGTAGTCGTTAAAATCATGTGCTGGTGTGATCTTGACGCAGCCGGTGCCAAACTCCGGATCGACATAATCATCGGTAATAATCGGAATTACGCGAGGCGTCCGGGGCACCTGCACCTGCTTGCCAATAAAATCCCGGTAGCGCTTATCCGATGGATTAACCGCCAGGGCGCCGTCGGCGAGAATCGTTTCTGGGCGCGTGGTGGCTATCTCCAGGTGCGTGATGCCGTTAACCGGCCCATCGACGAGTGGATAACGCACGTGGTAGAGAAATCCCTTTTCTTCTTCATTGATGACTTCCAGATCAGAAATTGCAGTATGCAGGACCGGGTCCCAGTTAACGAGACGCTTGCCCCGGTAAATCAGGTCTTCCTCGTAAAGTTTGATAAAAACTTCCTGCACTGCTGCCGACAGCCCGTCATCCATGGTGAAGCGCTCGCGCGACCAGTCGGGTGATGCGCCCATGCGTCGCAATTGACGGGTAATCGTTCCCCCAGATTCCGCTTTCCATTTCCACACGCGTTCGGTGAACGCGTCACGGCCCAGGTCATGCCGGGTTTTTCCCTCGTGACCTAGCTGTCGCTCAACGACCATTTGCGTTGCGATCCCGGCATGATCGGTGCCCGGCTGCCACAGGGTATTATCACCTTTCATACGGTGATAACGAATCAGGGTATCCATGATCGTGTCCTGAAAAGCGTGCCCCATATGCAGGCTGCCAGTAACGTTCGGTGGCGGGATCACGATGCAGTAGGGGTCGCCGTCTCCATGGGCAGCGAAGTAGCCCTGATCCTCCCAGCGCTGGTACCAGGCTTCTTCAATCGAATGGGGATCGTAAGTTTTTTCCATCAACTCGGTGGCGCAAATCAAAGGGCGCGATTATACCGTGCCCCCCCTCAAAAATGCACTGTTTCTGTTGTCGCGCTGCTTTGGGAGGAGAGTTCGTTATAGAGTCATTGCCGCGACAGCGGCGGTCCGACGTATCGGTATCTTGAGATTACGGCATTGTTGCAGGATCCCGGATATGTGCTTCGCAAATTCCGGGATGACGCCTGGAGGCGTCAATTTTTGAGGTGTTGCTGGATGGCCAGCTTGATTTCCTGCCAGGCACGTTCCACGTGTTCGTCGAAAATGCGACGAACAATCTGCTCGAGTTCCGGGTTATCCTGAAATGGGTCAACGCTTTCGGTTTCGGGAGCCGCGAGTTCAATTTCAACGTTCTCGTTGAAGGGTGCCGCGACGCCGGTATCCAGTTCGTCATCCAGGCCCAGGTCGGACAACTTGATCTCGATGCCTTTTTCTATCAGGTCAGTCAAAATTGGAATGTCGGTCTGATCGCTCATAGATTAATGTGTTTGAGCGGATAACCGCGTTCCTTATAGTAACTGTAATGTGCACGCGCCTGGGTCTTATTTTCTTCGGTGACCAGTTCGATGACGCGCTCGAATTGCGCAAAATAGGATGGAACCGATGCTGATAGATTGATTAATAGTTGGCGCTCTCCGTCGGGGTCGGGATTATCATTGATCAGGATAGGCGTAACCAGGTCCCCGGTTTCCTCCCGGTCGTGGGGCAAGAAGCTGTCATCGGAGTAAGTCCAGAGCCTGTTATCGAGATGCTCGCTCTGTTGCTGGTTTTGTGTCAATAGCAGGGTAAGCTGTCGGTTTTCATATGCTTTCTGGCATAACTGGCAAACCACGCGGTCATAACTGGTGCCTTCGGGATTCAGCTGGTAAAAATCGATTCGCGTCATTACTTGATCTGGTTGAGTATGTACTGTGTGAGCAACGGAACCGGACGACCGGTAGCGCCTTTCTCTTCGCCTGATTTCCATGCAGTACCTGCAATGTCCAGGTGCGCCCATTTGTAATCCTTGGTAAATCTTGCCAGAAAGCAGGACGCCGTAATGGTACCAGCATCGCGGCCGCCGATATTGGCCATATCGGCAAAATTACTTTTTAACTGGTCCTGGTACTCGTCCCACAGGGGCAATTCCCAGATTTTATCGTCGATTTGTTGTCCGCTCTTTATCAGGCCGTCGATCAAGGCTCGGTTGTTACCGAGTACCGCTGAAGGAATTTTCCCGAGCGCGATAATCGCGGCACCGGTAAGGGTAGCAATATCGATAACACAGCACGGTTTGAATTTTCGGGCATAGGTCAGGGCGTCGCAAAGAATCAGGCGTCCTTCTGCATCCGTGTTAAGAATCTCGATGGTTTGTCCCGACATGCTGGTGACAATATCGCCCGGTTTTGTGGCAAGTCCGTCGGGCATGTTTTCAGTGGCTGGAATGATCCCCACCACGTTAATCGGCAATTGCAGCTGGGTAACGGCTTTCAATGTACCGACTACAGCAGCCGCACCGCACATATCAAATTTCATTTCATCCATCGCGGCGCCTGGCTTTAGCGATATTCCACCGGTATCGAAAGTGACACCTTTACCGACCAGTGCAATCGGTTGCTCTTTCGCCGCCGCTCCGCGGTATTCCAGTGTAATCAGCTTTGCCGGTTGCCGACTACCGGCACTGACCGAAAGCAGAGAGCCCATTTTCAGCCGTTTCATATCTGCCTCATCGAGCACGCTAACCCGCAGACGCTTGTCTTCCCTGGCTAACAGCCTGGCCTGCCGGGCGATGTAACTCGGGGTACAAACATTTGCCGGCAGGTTGCCAAGGTCCCTGGTGATGCTCATCCCCGCGCTAATCGCCTGCGCTTCAGCAACGGCCTGTTTTGCCTTGCTTGAATCACTCCTTGGAATATTGAAGTTCAACTTGCGCAAGCCTTTGCGCTGCCGAGATTTATTACTTTTAAGCTGGTCGAACTGGTATTCGCTGTTACTTGCCAGCAGTGTCGCCTGTCTGATTTTCCAGGTCAGGTCACGACTCTTTAGCGCAATATCACCGGGGTAGAGTTCGGCGTCGCGGGCACCGCAAGCCGAGAGTGCATCCATAATCGAATTAATCAACCGGGCAAAGTTACGCTCGTTCATTTCGGTTTGCTTACCGCAGCCTACCAGTAAAACACGCTGCGCCGGGACGCCAGCAACATCTGCTAGCATCAGGGTTTGCCCCAGCTTTCCTTCCATGTCACCGCGCTTGATAATCGACGTCAGGAATCCCTTGCTGGCCCTGTCAACGTGCTGACCGCTGCGAGACAATTTTCGGGGCTGCGAAACGGTAATTATCTGGCAAGCGCTACGCGTATTCTCGGGGCTATTATGCTTCAGGCTGAATTCCATGATATTCCTGGTGTTGGTGGCTGTGATAACGCGATAAGATACGTGAAGCGCCAAAAAAAACCAGCCGTATATGACAAAATACTGTGATTATTCAGCGTAGTTTAAGTAATCGGCAAGCAGACTGCCAGGGGCCTAAATAATCGGATGCCAATCCAGTCATGCGCAACATAATAACATCCTACCTGTCGCAGGAAATTCTTAAAACCAGCGCGGCAACGATGCTGGTTCTGTACATTATTCTAATGAGTAATGCCCTCGGCAGGGTTCTGGCCGATATTGCCGATGGCGATGTTCCTCGGCAGGCTCTGACTGCGGTTATGTTAAGCCAGTCGGTTAACATGCTGGCATTGTTGTTGCCGATAAGTTTTTTCCTCGGAATTATTTTCACTTTTGGGCGCATGTACAAAGATCACGAGATAGTGGTAATGAATGCTTGTGGTATCGGATATCGCGATTTCTACAGACCCGTTGTTATCGTCCTGCTGCCATTGTTACTTTTCACCAGTTTTGCAAGCCTTTCGCTCAATGCGAAAATGCAGGCTAACGCACGAGCGATTGTCGACCGGGAAGAGAATCAGCACGAGTTTCACCAGATAAAGCCAGGTCAGTTCAACCAGGGCGAAAGTGATGATACAGTATTTTTCATGGAGTCGATGAGTACCGACAAGCTTGAATTACAGGAGGTGATTATCGGTGAGACCGGTCAGGATCAGATGATCCTGGAGATCGCGAAAACAGGTCGGCAGAAGCTGGATGAACAAAGCGGCGATTTATTTCTTGTTGTCGGGCCGGGCCAGCGAGTCGAGGGCACGGCTGGACTAAAGAATTTCAAAATTATCGACTACGATCAGCACGGCATTTTACTCGAGAGGCAGGTTAATAAAGTCGAATCACGGGTTCGAAGTAAAGAAAAAACCTTAACCGAGCTCTGGTCGTCGGATCAAAACAATGACCAGGTTGAGCTGCAGTGGCGGATCGCCATCCCAGTGGTACTTGCAGTTCTGGCATTGCTCGCAGTGCCGTTGTCCTACATTTCGCCCCGGCAGGGACGTTTTGGTAAAGTTGGATATGCCCTGGTGGCTTATATCGTCTACCTCAATCTCGTGGTGGTGACTCGCGCTCAACTCGAGGCGGGAACGATACCCATGACTGTTAATTTCTGGGGGGTACACCTGTTGTTTGTTGCATTTACCGGTGTCCTTTTATATCGGCGTAACAACGGTGTTCTGTTTTACATGAACAAGCCAGTGGCATGATACTTAACCGATACATTATTCGCACGATTCACCTCGGAACCTTTACTTCGCTACTGGCACTGGTTGGCCTCGGCCTGTTTTTTCTTTTTGTCGGTGAGCTCGATGATCTTGGTGATGGAAAATATGATTTCCAACAAATCCTCAAGTTCGTAGCACTGAGTTTTCCGGGAAAAGTTGTCGAATTCATGCCGCTCGCAGCTCTGCTCGGCAGCATGCTCGGGTTGGGTGCGCTGGCCAGCAATAGCGAGATTATTGCGATGCAGGCTTCCGGACTCTCACTGAGGAAATTGGTCAGTCCGGTCGTACAGGCAGCGGTAATATTAGCGGTGCTTAATTTTTTGCTGGCGGACTGGGTGGTTCCGGATAGCGAGACTTACGCGCGCAATGTCAAGAATCTTGCACAGGAAAAAACCTCGGCGTTGCTTGTCAGGGAAGGACTCTGGACCAAGGATGAGTCGAGGGTATTACACATCGGGCAACTTCTACCAAATGGAGTCGCGCGTGATATCGAGATATTCGAGCTTGATAACAAGGGAAGACTGTTCTCTGTGCTCAAAGCAGAGCGTGCCATTCCCCTGGAGCAGGGATGGGAGTTACACCGGATCCAGAAGTCGATAATCAGTGATAATCAAGTCGAGACGCTGCGCTATGACCAGCTGGTCTATGAAGGCAACTTGTCACCCCAGTTGCTTGAGGTGTTGATGATAGAACCGAGGCAAATGTCGAGTGGTGATTTACGTGCCTACCTTAACTTCCTGGAGGAGAACAGGCTCGACGGCAGGGTTGAGCGTCTGATTTTCTGGCAGAAAATTTTGGCACCTTTTACCATTGTTGTCATGTGCCTGCTGGCGTTTCCGTTTGTGCTCGGGTCTCAACGCCAGGGCAACACGGGGCAGCGTCTGCTGATCGGAATACTGCTGGGTTTGGCATTTGTGGTTGTCGATCGGCTGGTGATACAGCTGGGGAACCAGTTTGAAGTCAATGCGCTGGCGATTGCACTGATACCCAGCCTGGCTTTTCTCGGAATTGCGGTTTACATGTTGTTAAAGAACCAGTCCCATGGGCCCGGTGGTAGATTACTTTTTAGCCCGATCAAAGCCTGAAATGTCGATAATGCTGGTCTGACTGAGTTTATCGTGCCAGGTGTAGGGCTTGAAAAGTCGCCAAAAATAGCCAAGACCAAAACACAGTATCGAAACCAGGGCAAAAGCAAGGCGCAGGTAACTGCTACCCCAACCCGGATTGCCACCGGACTCGGCGACAATACGAATTTTCCATGCCCGCATTCCCAGGGTTTGTCCTGATCTGTGCCAGAACCAGGCATAGAATGAAAACAGGATGAACAACAGGTAAAGACTGAACAGAGGACTTGATTCGATCGCTTCACCGCGGTTGAAGATTAGCGCAATTGCAGTTGAAAAAAAAAGCACTGCAAAAATTAATAAACTGTCATACAACATGGCCGCAAATTGTTTGAACAAACTTGCAGGAGGGTAGCCATGATAAAAATTGGTTGTCATAACTTTTATTGATTGCGTTTAAGACACATTCAAATTGAAAGAATTCATGTTGATAAAACTAATGAAAAATTTCATACTATTTTTTTGTCAGACAACTATAATACACGACGTAACTCAGTTCGTAGTGTTTGCAATTAGTACCAACTTGCTATTGTATTATTGTGGATGCTTTTTTTAATCACATTCGTAAGTCAACGTGAGGAGACCGGACGATGGCGACAGCAAAGAGAGCAGCAAAGTCGAAACCAAAAGCTAAATCTGCAGCAAAGAAAAAAGCAAGGAAGCCCGCAGTAAAAAGGAAAGCAGTTAAGAGACCCGCGACCAAAAGGAAAGCGGTTAGGAAGTCAGCAGTAAAGAAGAAGGCAGTTAAGAGACCGGCGGCTAAAAGGAAAGCGGTCAAAAAGTCAGCAACAAAGAAGAAAGCAGTTAGAAGACCCGCGGTCAAGAAGAAGGCGGTCAAAAAGTCAGTAGCGAAGAAGAAGGCAGTTAAAAGACCCGCGGCCAAAAAGAAGGCGGTCAAAAAGTCAGCAGTAAAGAGGAAAGCGGCTAAGAGACCGGCGGCCAAGAGGAAAACGGCTAAGAGACCGGCGGCCAAGAGGAAAGCGGCTAAGAGACCGGCGGCCAAGAGGAAAGCGGCTAAGAGACCGGCGGCCAAGAGGAAAGCAGTTAAAAGAGCCGCGCCCAAAAGGAAAGCGGTAAAAAGACCGGCAGCTAAGAAAAGGGCGACTCGTTCCGCTACAAAAAAAAAGCGGTAAAGCCTAAAGTTAAGAAGCGACCCACTGCAATAAAGAAGGCTGCCGCTAATCCAAGGATCAAGGCGCTTGATGATACAGTCAAAACCTTGAAAGAGCAGGTACAGGGATTAAGGAATGAAGTTCGTGACGCCAAAAGGCGTGCCGATGCCCTGGGTAAGTTATCTGACAAGAGAGGCGCTGCTATCTCAAAATTTGTGTATGGATGGGATAAGCAGGCCAAATTGGCGGTTACCAGGTCTACGAGGCCACGAACGAAGAAAAGGTAATTGATCTTCATGTTTGGCAAAATATTAACAGGCACAGTAAGCTGTGCCTTTTTTTATCAATGAAAAAAACTTCCATGCAACCTGGCGATCCGGAAATCGAGCGCTTTATCGATAGCCTTTGGTCGCAAAAAGGTTTGGCTGATCGAACGCTGAGTGCCTATCAGCAGGACATGCGCCAGTTTTCGCGCTGGCTACAGACGCGGCAACAAAAGCTGCAAAATGCCGAGCAGTCAAGTATCCAGCATTTTTTAGCTGAACGCTTTGATCAAGGCGCCTCAGCACGTTCCAACGCTCGCCTGTTGTCGACCCTGAAACAATACTATCGATATTTAATCAAGATCGGGGATCGCCAGGACAATCCCACCGCTTTAATCAGTGCGCCCAGGATTCATCGAACCTTGCCGCAGTCGCTCACCGAAAGCGATGTTGAAAAGTTATTGGCCGCTCCGAACCTTGAATCCAATTTTGGTCTTCGGGATCGCGGTATGCTCGAGCTTATGTACAGCTCCGGGCTGCGTGTCAGTGAACTGGTGGGCCTGCAAGTGAACCAGGTAAATACCAATCTCGGTCTGGTGCGGTTGGTCGGGAAAGGTAGCAAGGAGCGGGTTATTCCCGTCGGTGAGGAAGCATTACACTGGCTCGCACAGTATCTGAAGAGTTCACGCCCCGGTTTGCTGCAGGGGCATGTGAACAATGATGCGCTGTTTATATCGAGTCGCGGTACCGCGATTACGCGTCAGGCGTTCTGGCAAAATATCAAGAAGTACCTGCTCAAGGCGGGCGTTAAAACTGTTTTTTCGCCACACTCGTTGCGCCATGCGTTTGCCACGCATTTGCTTAATCATGGTGCGGATTTACGCACGGTACAGATGTTGCTCGGGCACAGCAGCCTGTCGACAACGCAGATTTATACGCACATCGCCCAGGCACGCCTGCAATCACTTCACGCCGAACACCATCCCCGCGGCTAACAAAATCCTTAACCCGCCTCCGTACCCTACACCTCAAAAATTGCCTGCCTGCTACTATTCATTGCATCATTTGGTTGTCTTCTATCAGTTTCGATGCTGTACCTGGATGGTGATGCTAGCTTGAAGGAAAGATCACAAAAGACGCTCCCGACCGGCGCAAGCACCGGTTGGTCCTTCGATGGAAACGCTTGGAGCCCGATACGTCGGACCATGGCATCCATGCCTCGCTACTCTTTTGTAAACTTTCCCTCGTGCTAGCATCGAACCTAATAAGTGTTGGTTAATGTTGAGGGGGTTAGGTGAGAATACTAGTGGAGCAGGTTGAAGAGTTTGCGACGATACTTTTGCACGCTGGGATGTTCGCCACCGAGCATATCAAATAATTCGAGCATGCTGGTACGACTGATATCATCCTCGAAACCACGATCGGTACGCATGATCGTCAGCAGGCATTCCATGGCGTTGTCGTAATCACCTTGCGCGGTCAAGTGCCTGCTTTTCTGCAACAACGCTTTAAGATCATTGGGATTCTGGGCCAGGCGCTGCTCGATTTCGCTCGGGTCGGGCAAATCGGCAAGCTGTGCCGCGAGGTTGATTTCGGCGCGCAGCTTGATTGCCGCATCCAGTTTAGCGCCTTCGTTGTCGAGGCTGTCCAGTAACGCCTGCGCACTCTCGGTATCGCCCTCGCCATAAACCATTTGTGCGATTGTAACCTTGAGTTCGGCATTATCGGGGTCCTTGGCAAGCACATTATTAAGCACTTCAAGCGCCTGTGCGGTATTGCCCTGCTGATAAGCCATCATGGCGGCCTGAACCATTTGATCGGATTCTGACACGATGTGCTTGTCGATCATCGCGCGAATATCCGATTCCGGCACCGCACCCATGCGTTCATCGACGATTTGCCCCTGGTAGAAAAGTTTCATCGTGGGCAGGCTCTTAATACCGAAATGCGCGGCCAATTCCTGCTCCTCGTCAGCATTCACCTTGGCCAGTTCGAACTTTCCTGCATATTCTTCAGCGAGTTTGGCCAGCATCGGCATAATGGTTTGGCAGGGTTGGCACCAGTCCGCCCAGAAATCGACCAAAACAGGCTTATTAACCGATTTTTCCAGCACCAGATTCTGGAAATTCTGCATACCGACATTGTGAATATAAGGTGACTCGCCCATAATAGAGAACCTGAAAAAAGATGCGCATTATATCAGGCAGATGGTCACTAAATACAAGGATCTGTGTTAGTGCGATCGTTTAAACTCAGGAAGCACTTCATTTGAAAAATCAGTACGACGCCGCCTCGATAGAAGTCCTCACGGGGCTCGAACCGGTCAAGAAGCGACCGGGGATGTATACAGACACTACTCGTCCCAATCATCTTGCTCAGGAGGTGATTGACAATAGTGTCGATGAGGCCATTGCCGGCTATGCCACGCAAATCGGTGTGATTTTGCACACCGACCAGTCGCTTAGCGTCATCGATAACGGACGCGGTATGCCGGTTGATATACATCCACAGCAGAAAATCCCCGGGGTCGAGGTAATCCTGACCAAGCTGCATGCCGGTGGCAAGTTTTCAAATAAGAATTACCAGTTCTCGGGAGGACTGCACGGCGTCGGTGTCTCGGTCGTCAACGCGTTATCAAAAAAACTCGATGTGCGCGTCCGTCGTGACAGCAAGGAATACACGATCAGTTTCACCAATGGCAATAAAAAAGACAAACTGAAGCAGACCGGCACGGTTGGAAAAAAGAACTCCGGCACCAGTTTACGCTTTTGGCCTAATCCCAGGTATTTTGACAGCCCTAATTTCTCGGTAGCGCGACTTAAACATGTATTGCGCGCCAAGGCGGTCCTGTGCCCGGGATTGCGTGTAAAATTTTATGTTGAAAAGACCAAGGAAACGGTCGAATGGATATACGAGGACGGACTTTCCGATTATTTACTCGCGTCACTAGCCGATTTCGAGCTATTACCATCACAACCTTTTGTCAATTCTCTCCAGGGTGAGCATGAGGCGGTAGACTGGGCAGTGCTATGGCTGCCGCAGGGTGGTGAATCCATTACCGAAAGCTACGTTAACCTGGTCCCCACGTCACAGGGCGGCACCCATGTCAACGGACTGCGTACGGGTATTACCGATGCGATCCGCGAGTTTTGTGAATTTCGCAACCTGCTGCCGCGTGGTGTCAAGATCGCACCGGACGATGTCTGGGACAAGGTCAGTTTCATACTCTCGGTAAAAATGGAGGAGCCGCAGTTTTCGGGGCAAACCAAGGAACGCCTGTCATCGCGGGAAACCGCGGCCTTTGTATCCGGGGTTGCCAAGGATTCCTTTAGCCTTTGGCTTAATCAGCACGCGGATGTTGGTGATCAGCTCGCACAACTGGCAATAACAAGCGCGCAAAGCCGATTAAAAAGTGCCAAGAAAGTCGTACGCAAGAAGGTAACAACCGGTCCCGCGCTGCCCGGTAAACTGTCAGACTGCAGCAGCCAGGACGTGGCGCGTACCGAAATTTTTCTGGTGGAGGGCGATTCGGCCGGCGGCTCGGCGAAACAGGCCCGTGATCGCGTGTTCCAGGCGATCATGCCGCTACGCGGTAAAATTCTGAACACCTGGGAAGTGCCTTCGGACCAGGTGCTGGGTTCGCAGGAGGTGCACGACATATCGGTTGCGATAGGGGTGGAACCCGCGTCGGATAACTTGTCCAATCTGCGCTACGGGAAAATCTGTATTCTTGCCGATGCCGATTCCGATGGTGCACATATCGCCACCTTGTTATGTGCGCTGTTCTTGCGGCATTTTAAACCTCTGGTTGAAAAGGGGCATGTTTACGTGGCCAAGCCACCCCTGTATCGAATTGATATTGCGAAGGACAAGTATTACGCGCTCGATGAAGCCGAGCGTGACGGCATTCTCGATCGTATCACGGCAGAAAAGCGCAAGGGCAAGGTAACGGTAACCCGCTTCAAGGGGCTCGGGGAAATGAACCCGATGCAGCTACGTGAAAGTGCCATAGCACCCGAAACCCGGCGCCTGGCGCAGCTGACGATAGCTCCAGGGGATAAGACCTTTAAAATCATGGACATGATGCTGGCCAAGAAACGCGCCGCGGATCGCAAGGACTGGCTGCAAACCAAGGGAGACCTGGCCGAAGTATGAATGAGAACCTGGAACTCAACTACGAGGGCGTCGAGGAACAGCCGCTCCATGTCTTTACCGAAAAAGCTTATCTCGACTACTCGATGTACGTCATCCTCGACCGTGCACTACCGCACATCGGCGATGGGCTGAAACCGGTACAGAGACGCATTATCTATGCAATGTCGGAGCTGGGGCTTTCGGCGAGTTCCAAGCACAAGAAATCGGCCCGCACGGTCGGCGACGTGCTGGGTAAGTATCATCCGCATGGCGATAGCGCCTGCTACGAAGCGATGGTGCTGATGGCGCAGCCGTTTTCTTACCGTTACCCGCTGATCGATGGCCAGGGTAATTTTGGCTCCCCCGATGATCCGAAATCGTTTGCCGCGATGCGTTACACCGAATCGCGTTTGTCTGAATTTGCACGGGTATTGCTGCAGGAACTTGGCCAGGGTACCGTCGACTGGGTTGCGAACTTTGATGGCACCATGGAAGAGCCGTCGCTATTGCCCGCCCGCCTGCCGCATATTCTACTCAACGGCACCACCGGGATCGCGGTTGGAATGGCCACCGATCTGCCGCCGCACAACCTGCGAGAAATTGCCAAGGCCTGCATCATGTTGCTGGACAAGGTTAAAACACCGCTCGATGATTTACTCAAGCACGTCAAGGGCCCGGATTACCCGACCGAGGCAGAAATCATCACACCGCAGGACGAGTTACGCGATCTTTATGAAAGCGGCCACGGCTCGATTCGCATGCGCGCAATATATGAACGCGAAGATGGCGACATTATCGTCACCGCGTTGCCACACCAGGTTTCCGGCGCACGTGTAATGGAACAGATTGCGCAACAAATGCTGGCCAGGAAATTGCCCATGGTGGACGATTTACGCGACGAGTCAGATCATGAAAACCCGACCAGACTGGTAATTGTGCCACGCTCCAACCGGGTCGATGTCGAGGCTCTGATGGGGCATTTGTTTGCGACTACCGATCTTGAACGCACCTACCGCGTCAATATGAACATGATCGGTACCAACGGTCGCCCGCAGGTTAAAAACCTGAAGCAGATTCTGCAGGAATGGATTGCTTTTCGGGTGACCACAGTGCGCCGTCGGCTGCAATGGCGGCTTGATAAAGTTGACAAGCGTCTGCATGTTCTCGAAGGCCTGTTGATTGCCTTTTTGAACCTGGACGAGGTTATTCGTATTGTGCGCAATGAAGACGACCCCAAGGCGGCGTTGATCAAGACATTCAAAATCAGTGATATCCAGGCCGAAGCGATACTTGAAACCAAGTTGCGGCATCTGGCCAAGCTCGAAGAAATGAAGATACGTGCCGAACAGGACGAACTCAGCGATGAGAAAAAAGAGCTTGAAAAATTACTGGGATCCGATCGACGGATCAAGACAATGATCAAACAGGAAATCAAGGAAGATGCTGCAACCTACGGCGACGACAGGCGTTCGCCGATTGTCAGTCGAGACGCGGCACGGGCACTCGACGAAGCCGACCTGGTGCCATCCGAGGCAATTACGGTCGTGTTATCAGCGATGGGATGGGTGCGCGCTGCCAAGGGGCACGATATCGACGTGCGTGCGCTTAACTATAAGTCTGGCGATAGTTTTCAGGACATGGCGCAAGGCAAGAGCAACCAGAACGTGGTGTTCGTCGATTCCTTCGGTCGTGCTTATGCCCTGGCGGCGCATTTACTGCCGTCGGCACGTGGACAGGGTGAACCGCTTACCGGGCGTTTCAAACCGGCAAGCGGGGCCGAGTTCAAGAGCTGTGTAATGGGGCGCGACGACGATCAATTTCTCATGTCCTCGTCGCATGGCTACGGCTACGTCTGCAAGTTTGAAAACATGTTGACCCGAAGCAAGAATGGCAAAGCCCAGATCAGCTTGCCTCGTGGCGCGCAAATGATGCAGGTGGTAGCGGTAACCGACTACAACAAAGATCAGATCGTATCGATCACCAGTGACGGTTACATCGCTTTGCTTGATGTTGAATCGATTCCACAGCTGGCCAAGGGCAAAGGTAACAAGATCCAGGGGATACCGCCGCGACGTATTAAATCAGGGGATGAGGAGATCGCTTTTATCACTTGCCTAACGGGCAAACAAAAGCTCGTAATCCATTGCGGCAAAAAATATAAAACCATGAACTTGAAAGAACTTGAGGACTATCGCATCGAACGGGGTAAGCGTGGGCGCAAATTGCCGCGCGGTTATCAAAATGTAACTGCAATTGAGGTCGTTGATTAAAATCAGGCAATCGGTGTGTGTTTGCCGCTTCAGGTACCATTTTTTATATCGTTAAAATCCCCGTGTATCTGCACAAACTTTTTTTGGTAATTCGCGCCATCGCCATAGGCTAGAAATTTGTGGTAGCGACTGTGGATCGCGGATAGTTTTCTTGCATGCTTGATTGGGCACCAGTATTGCTCAGTCCTGGCGGCAATTTCCTGGACCCAGGCAATCAGCCCGTTAAAGTAACTGCAGTAAACACAGTTCACTTTTTCAATCCAGTTCAGATATTGGAGGCTTTGCTGATCGATGACTATATAGTCACTGCGCTTGACTCGGGGAATGTCATATACCCTGAAACAAATTGAATGATAAAAGGATACGACGATATCTAAAAAAAGCGCAGGAACCAGGCAAAACCAGATGATTGGCAGCGTCAATATGTTAAGTATTGATGCGTTCGCAAAATAGGCATGTATTTTGGTAGCAAGTGTCTGATGGTAGCGCCGGGTTTCTGCTTCGAACTTGACCCGTTTACCTTCGATGATATAAAGGTATTCATCCTGCTTTTTTTGCAGTTCCTGCAAAAGCTCCTGCTCGAGCTGCTTGATTTCGGTGATTATTTCCTCGAGTTTGTTCATAACGACTCCGACCGGGTCAATATAAGGAATAGATTGCGAGACAGTATGACCTGTTTCGGCAGAGCCAGGTCACATCTTTGGGCCGCGCCTACATGGAGCTGAAATCGTAATTCAATTCCTTGTCCGGTGCCTGCAGGAATTCGCCCTGCACGAAGTCGACATTCAATGTCCACAAGACACTCAGTACTGCCGCGTCAGTGACACCGGGAGTGATCGTATTAACACCCAGATCGTCCGACTGGTAGGCGAGTTCGCGAATACTTTCCTGATTCTCTTTATTCTGCGCGAGATTATCCATATAGGCATGGTTGATGCGTACGTAGTTCGCGTTGACGTGCTTGACCAACTGAAACGGATTCAGTCCAGTGCCAAACTCGTCGATGGCGAACTTACAGTGGATTTGCTGGAGGCCCTTGGCCAGGATTTTGGCAGCTTTCAATTGATTCACCGCCTGCGCCTCGTTGATCAGGAACACGAGTTGCTCTCCGCTTACCTTTGCCTTGCTCAGGTTTTCCGATATCCAGACCGCGAGCCCGGAGTCCTGGAATGAATCAGCGCTCAGGGCCACGAAGAATTCGATTTTACGGCCGTGTTTGCTGGTTTCGGAAATCTTTTTGATGGCGTGCAGTATCCTCCAGCGATCAAGCATTTTGGCAGTGCCGGTGCGTTCCGCGGCGCCCAGGAAATCATGCTCGTAAAGCGTGCGCCCATCCTTGGTGATGATTTCAAGACTCGAGATGTAGCGTTCTCCTCCCTGAGCCTTGACGCCAATAATGGGCTGATAAAGCCCGCTGATCCGGTTACTATTAAGCGCTTCCTTGATAAGGCTGGCCGTATTCCGGTCGTCTTCTTCCTGGGTCATTTCCCCCGCTTTCGGGATATAGGTTTTTGATTGATTGCCGCCGTTATCCTGAATTTCCTGACAGGTTTTCTCGGCACGGGATATGATTTCATTTGGATTATCAGGAGTATTCTCGTCGATAAACACGACTGAGGTGCTGCAGGTTGTACTGATCGATTGATTACCGATTTCCGATATGTGTCCCTCAACCAGGCTGGGTATCCTGTCAGCGAGCTCCTCGGCGGCCTTTCGTTCCTTAATTTTAATCAGGCAGGTGTAGGAGCAAGCGCCAAAGCGGGCGATGATGTCTTCATCGCCAGTGTTTTTGGTCAGGATTCCGGCGATATCTTTAATCAATGTATCGCAACCTGAAATTCCGATCATATCGCGTATCGACTGGAAATTATCGATGGCAATGTAAATTAAGGCTGACTGACTTTTGCCATTGACTGCCAGGGTGATCGCAGTTTTCAGTTCGTCCATGAAAAACGGGCGGTTTAATAGTCCGGATATCAGGTCGTGCTGGTGCAGGTAGTTGATCTGTTCCTCGAGTTCCGAGGTATCAGAGCCAGAGCGAATCAGGATCTGGGTACAGGGTTCTCCATCATAACTGGCGCGAGAAAATTCAAGCTTTGCAGAAATTCTCTCACCGCTGCTATGAATGAGCTGCAGCTCGAGCTCGTTGGTTTCATTTTCGTTTTTGCTGAGTTCACGTAAAAAGGTTTTCAGTTCGCTTTGTTGCGACGTGTCAACCATATCAATGATCGGGGTACCCTCGAGTTCATCGAAGTCAGCATTACCAAACAATTCCATGTAAACCTCGTTGGCAAAAATATGCATTCCTTCATGGACATAGGCCACGGCATCTTTTGAATGGGAAAGCAGGTTCTGGCAACGTTTCTCGCTCTCCTGGAATTCGAGCTCGAGCCGCATAGCGCGCCGCCACATATTAATATTGTAAGCCTCGCGTTTTATCACGTGAATCAGGTGCTCGAGACTGTCACTGGCGACAACATCCTGTGCGCCTTCCTCAATCGATCTGACGATGACCTTGGAATCCAGTTTTTTTGCCATCGCGATGAGTGATACATGGCGCCCGCATTCGCGGATCAGGTGTTGACCCTGGCCCAGCGTGAAATCAGTCAGATCGACTGAAAACAGTACCAGGTCCAGAACCTTGTTTTCCAATAGATCGCACATGTCTTCGCTGTTTTCAGCAAATTCAGCGCGCACATGCATGCCGGCGGCACGCAAGGAACTGGTTATTTGCTCCGCCTTGTGAAAGCCCTCGTCCACAATAAGCAGGCGAATCAGTTTTTCTTCGTTTTCCATAGTCTCCAGCAGTGATAATGTAACCACTCTTCCTGCAATCAATAATAGTCGATATATTTCGAATCAAACATAGAATCCGGTATGATTAGCCTTTTCCCACCAGGACGGCAATGGCTAGTTATAGTACAAACGAATTTCGCGGCGGATTGAAAATCATGCTTGACGGAGATCCTTGTGCCATTATCGAAAACGAATTCGTCAAACCGGGCAAGGGGCAGGCATTCAATCGCGTCAAGATTCGTAATCTGAAGACGGGGCGAGTGCTGGATAAGACCTTTAAGTCGGGCGATACCGTCGATGCAGCCGACGTCGTCGATACCGAAATGCAGTATCTCTACAGCGATGGCGAGTTCTGGCATTTCATGGATCCACAAACTTACGAACAGCAGGCCGCCGACGCCAATGCAGTAGGCGATGCAAAGCTGTGGCTCAAGGCCCAGGACAACTGTGAAGTGACGCTCTATAACGGTAGCCCGATTGGCGTTACGCCGCCTAATTTCGTCGAACTTGAAATCACCGATACCGATCCCGGTTTGAAAGGTGATACCGCCCAGGGCGGTACCAAGCCGGCGACGCTGGAAACCGGCGCCGTGGTCAAGGTGC
The DNA here is from genome assembly GCA_029862005.1 of Gammaproteobacteria bacterium. NCBI lineage: Bacteria > Pseudomonadati > Pseudomonadota > Gammaproteobacteria > Gammaproteobacteria bacterium. The sequence goes on from JAOTYD010000003.1 coordinate 94,086, forward strand.
CGTTATTCCTCGAGATAGGCGAACTGGTGAAAGTGGACACCCGGTCCGGTGAATACATGTCGCGGGTGAAAAAATAGCCGGGAAAACAAACTCCCCATGAACTGGCAGCCATGCGCGAATCTGCCGGTTATTCGCGAAAGAGCAAGAATTTACCGACAAATCCGGTCATTTTTCAACACCCGTGGTTGTCTCGAAGTAGATACTCCCTTGCTGATGCCGACCACGACTACTGATGCGCAGATCGCTTCCATTGGAATACCGGATGGTGATCAAAAGCGTTTCCTGCAAACTTCGCCCGAATTTGCGATGAAGCGCCTGTTGGCTGCAGGCAGTGGCTCGATTTTCCAGCTCGGTCATGCCTTTCGTCAGGGTGAGGCCGGACGCCTGCATCATCCCGAGTTCAGCTTGCTCGAGTGGTACCGGGTAGGATATGACTACCAGCAACTCATGGACGAAATAGAATTGCTGATTACAACACTGAGCCTACGGCAGTGCAGCTTTACCCGAATCAGCTACCGGAATTTATTCAGGGAGAAACTGGACCTCGTATTTGAAGAAATATCCCTGGAAGAACTTCGCGGCCAATGTGCAAGCCGGGTTCCTGACATGAACAGTTCATCACTTGACTATGATCAGTGTCTCGATTTATTGCTGGGTACGGTCATCGCACCGGCGATGCGAGGTTACCAGTTCGTCTACGATTACCCGATTTCACAGGCCGCACTGGCGCGCATCCGCAAGGACGATGGCAATGTTGCGGAACGGTTCGAACTTTTTTTCGACGGGATTGAACTCGCAAACGGCTTTTCCGAGCTCACTGACGCCGCGGAACAGCGGTCGCGCTTTGAGCGGGATAATGCCTTGCGTCTTGAAAGAGGATTGCCGCAGCACCCGATTGATGAGCGTTTGCTGGCAGCGCTTGAATCGGGCATGGAAGATTGTGCCGGGGTCGCGCTGGGGCTCGATCGCTTGCTGATGGTGTTACTCGAACTAGATTCTATCGACCAGGTTCTGACTTTCACCGACTAAACCGGCATCACGTTCCGCCCCCTCAGGGGTAATTCAGCTAAAGATGTAATCACGCGGACGCTACCTAAGGGGTAAACACGGAAAAGTGTAGCGCGGCAGGGATGCCGCGCTCCAAGCGATTCCATGGACGGACCAACCGGCGCTTGCGCCGGCTGGGAGCGCCTTTTACGTGCTTACCCCTTAGGTAGCCGAATCATAGGGGCGTGGGCATTGGGGCTTGTTTGCGAGAAGCTGTGCGACGGAGTGCCGTATCACGACATCCCGCGCGCGAGCCTACATGGATGTATCGGTCCGACGCATCGGCACGGCGCTACCGCAAACAAGTCTCGATGACCGCGCCGTTGGTCAGAGCATTAATGGAGATCGGTATTAGCAGGTATCAGGTCGGGAATTGACCGATGGGCTGGCCCATTTTTACGCTTTTGCCAGGGGCGAGATTCGGTAACCATTCGACCTGCCTGGTGGTTAGCAGGATCACCGTTGAACCCATGTTGAAGCGACCCATCTCGGCACCCTTGGAGATTTCCTTGCGGGTATGGCTATAGTCGTACTCGCTGATTTTCTTGCCTATTGGCGGCGTTACCAGGCCACTCCAGACGGTTTCGATTGCGGCAACGTTGAATGCCCCGACCATCACCATTACCATTGGTCCGACCGCGGTTTCAAAGTAACAGGCAAGTCTCTCGTTGCGCGCAAACAGGCGGGGAATTTCTTCGACCGTCCACTGTGCGACACTGAACAAACGGCCGGGAACGTGAATCATGCGCTGCATATTTGCATCCATCGGCATATGCACGCGGTGATAATTGTACGGGGCAAGATAAATGGTTGCGAAATTGCCATCGGCAAATTCAGCTGCCATTGCCTTGTCGCCGCCGAGCAATTCGAGCGCGCTATAACCGCGCCCCTTGGCCTGCATAATGGCGCCCGCACGAACCGGCCCCGACTGTGATACGGTGCCGTCGCAGGGGCAGGCGAGGGTATTTTCGCCCGCTGCAATGGGTCGAATACCGTGTTTCAGGGGCCGGACAAAGAACTCGTTGAATGTCTGGTAGTAATCGATTTCTGGTTCTTCGGCCTCGTCCATGTTGACGCCGTATTTTTTCACAAACCAGTTAATCATTGGCCCTACCTGTGGACCACGCAGGCGCGTAATAAAATAAACCACGCGCGATACTGCATGGTGCGGCATTACCATGAACAGTGCTTTTAAAAACTTCTGTTTTTTAGATAACTCGGCCATCGCTACTTTTTCACCCACATCTCGAGCTTTTGTTCAGATCCGTCGTCGAACAGGATAAGAATTTCTATCGAATCGCCAATCTGCGTGGGTTCGCCTGGATTCATCATCATTAAATGTAGTCCACCCGGGGTGAGCTGCACAGTAGAATCAGGTTCTATTATTAAAATTGGAATCCTCTCCATGCGCATCATGCCATCCTGCGCGATAGTCTGGTGAATTTCGATACTGTCAAAGGCGTCGCTGCTCAAAGAAACGATGCTCACCGTTTTGGATTGCGGATTATGAATCGTCATGTAGCCGGCGCGAACCGGCACTGACGGGGGCAGGTTCTTGATCCAGGAATCGCGGATTTCAAGCTGCGCGAGTGCGAAGCCCGGAAACACCAGCAGCAGAAGCAGCGTCAGGCGGATCATCATGGTTTGAAAGTCTCTAGTTATATTCAACAATGCGGGTCAGGTCGCGCGCCATTGCCAATGGATCATGCGGTGCGCTGAATAGCCCGGCAAATTCGGCCTGCGGGTTAATCAGGACAATGGCCGAACTATGGTCAACGTCATAACTGGGATTGTCACCGGCTTTATTCCGTATATTGTGGGCGATGCCGAGCGAGCTGGTTAGCAAGGTTAGTTTTTCCATGACCGCTGTTGCGCCGGTAAAGCCGGGATTGAAATAGTTGACATAAGTTGCCAGAGTCTCGGCATTATCGCGCTCGGGATCTACCGATACAAAATATATACGCACGGCTTTGGTGACATTCGGATCCTCGATAGCATTGGCCATGTCGCTCAGAGTCTGCAGGGTGGCGGGGCAGATATCGGGACAATGGGTATAGCCAAAAAACATCAGGCTCCAATTTCCGCTTAACGTCGTGCGGTCCATCACCTGTCCATGGTGATCGACGAGCTCGAAATCTGGTAAGGCTCGAGCCTGTTCACCAAACCAGAGGCCAGCTTCCAGTTCGATTGGTTTGTTGCTACTGAGATACCAGGAAATCGAGAATCCGCCGATCAGGGCGAGCAGTGCGACGATTGCGATACTCGATTTATTCATGGTCGTTATGGTGTAAAATCCGCGGCATTATATTTCAATTGGTAGTAAACACAACGTGTCGATTCCGGAACCTTTGCAAGCCCTGACCACGATTCGCGATTTCATTCGCTGGGGGAGTAGCGAGTTTTTACGCAGCGAATTAACCTTTGGTCACGGTTTCACCAGCGCGATTGACGAAGCCCGGTACCTCACCTTGCATGCGCTGGCCCTGCCGTATGACTGGCCGGATGAATACCTGGATACAGTACTGACAGCCCCAGAGCGTGAGCAGGTCATCGATATCTTGCGCTTGCGGGTCAATTCGCGTCAACCAGCAGCCTATATCACGGGTGAATCCTGGTTCTGTGGCCTCAAGTTCTACGTCGATGAGCGCGTGCTGGTACCGCGCTCACCGATTGCGGAGCTCGTCTCGGATAAATTTGAACCCTGGATTGATAGTAATCGGGTGCGTCGGATTCTCGATCTTTGCAGCGGCAGCGGTTGTATCGCGATCGCTGCAAAATATCATTTTCCCGATGCCGAGGTTTTTGCGTCGGATGTGTCACTCGATGCGCTTGAAGTCGCGAGGACGAATCTTGAACTGCACGATCTCGTTGACGAGGTAACGCTTTTTGAATCCGATCTCTTTGACACGATACCGGTGCAGCAGTTTGACGTCATCGTCTGCAATCCGCCCTATGTCGATGCGGAAGACATGGCACGGCTGAGCGACGAGTTCCAATATGAACCTGAAATAGGCTTGCGTGCAGGTGGCGACGGTTTGTTGCTGGTTGACCGAATCCTGGCCCGTGCCGGTGAGTTCCTCAGCGATCGTGGTGCGCTCTTTATCGAAGTGGGTAACACCCGGGCGGCAATGGAAAGCAAGTTTGATTTTTTACCGATGACCTGGGTTGAATTTGAATTTGGCGGTGGTGGAGTATGCTTTATCGGGGCACAAGACCTGAAGCAGCAGCAACCGGCGATTATGGCCATTGCCAGTTAGCCGGCTTTAATATGAACGCGAAAGTAGATTCCAGGGAAGTCGGACTAGTCGCCGGACTCAACCTGTTTAATTTTTTCCTGGGCACCCGTGATTTGCATTATGGTTTTTGGGAGGATGACCTGGAAGTCTGTATCCAGAACCTGCCCGAGGCCCAGAAACGCTACTCGGATTTTCTGATCGGTCATATCCCGCAAGGGGTTCAGCGTATTCTGGACGTTGGTTGCGGCGCCGGCGGTGTCGCCACCGAATTATTGGCCCGCGGCTATAAAGTTGAAGGGGTCTCCCCGAGTCCGCTGTTATCGGAGGCCGCACAGCAACAGGCTGGAGACAGCTTCAAGATCCATCACGGCCGTTTCGAAGATGTTTCATTTGACGCCGATGAAAAATTTGACCTCGTGTTGTTCAGTGAAAGCTTTCAGTACATCACGCTCGACACGGTCCTCGAAAACGCCCGACAGCTTCTCGGTCCGGGCGGGTATATTCTGATTTGTGATTTTTTCAAGACCAACGCGGCCGGCAAATCGGTGATCGGTGGTGGGCATCCGATCGACAAGTTCATCGGGGCCCTGGACCGATCGGGTCTGGAGGTGCTGGAGGACAAGGATATAACACAGCAGACCGCACCCAACCTGGATATTGTTAATCAAATGGGACACGAACTGCTGTTACCGACCTTCAAGCTGGTCGGTTATGCCTTCGATCGAAATCATCCCTGGTTGTCCAGAATACTGCGTTGGAAATACCGCAAAAAAATCAGAAAAATAGATCGCAAGTATCTCAGTGGTGAACGCAGCGGTGAAAATTTTGCCCGCTACAAGGTTTACCGCCTGCTGCTGCTGCGTAAACCGGAGCACTAATTATGGCCTGGTGGGGTAAAGCGCTCGGTGGTGCATTTGGCTTCATGATCGGCGGGCCGCTCGGGGCCCTGATGGGCATCGCTTTCGGACATAGTTTCGATCGTGGTCTGGGCCAGCTCGGTGTTGGCGAATCCGGGGCGGACCAGGAGCGTACCCAGGCCGCATTCTTCACCGCTACCTTCTCGGTGATGGGGTATATCGCCAAGGCCGATGGCAGGGTAACGCCAGACGAGATAAAACTCGCGGAGGCGGTCATGGATCGCCTCGGTCTCAGTGCTGAAATGCGCAGTTCCGCAAAGAAACTGTTCAATGAAGGGAAGGCGAATGACTTTCCCATCGACGAGGTTATGGAGCAGTTCCGACGCGAAACGCACCGACGTACGACCCTGATCCAGATGTTTCTCGAAATCCAGCTACAGGCAGCTTATGCCGATGGTGTCATGCACCCGGCCGAGAAAGACGTGCTGGCCAGGATTTGTGAGCACCTGGGGATCCCCGCTTCGCAGCTGGATCGGCTTGAAGAAATGTTGCGCGCCGGTTTCGGACGCCCCGATTATGATCCCGCAACAACCAGAACATCGCTTAAGGATGCATATCGACTGCTGGGTGTCGACGAAAGCGTCAGCGATGCCGAGCTCAAGAAGTGCTATCGCCGCTTAATGTCGCAACACCATCCCGATAAACTGGTTGCCAAGGGCCTCCCTGAACAGATGATTGCGGATGCTACCGCGAAAACACAACAGATCAAGGCTGCTTACGAACTGATTCGCAAATCCCGCAAGTGATGAAGAAGGTCTACACACACGAAAACCGCATGATTGTTTTCAACATGAAAAACGTGCTGCAGGGAGCCGGCATAGAAACGGTCGTGGTTAACGAGTTTGCCGCGGGAGGTGCCGGCGATTTACCGACGTTCGATACCTGGCCCGAACTGTGGATCGAGGATGAAACCATGCTCACGCAGGCCCAGGCGATCGTGAAGGAAATTCTCTCGGATGAAGGGAATGCCGCACGGTTTTGTCAAAAATGCGGAGAGCAAAATGAGGCGGCGTTTCGAATCTGCTGGAACTGCGGCAACGCGTTGGAATAGCGAGGAACAGGCTGATGAGATATGTGATTACCGGTTTGATATTACTGTCGACCCACGCCTACGCGGGCGAGGTCGACATTGTCGAGGTCACCGTGGAATGCCCTGGCAGTTGCACTTTTTCGGTCACGCTCGAGCATGCCGACCAGGGCTGGGGTCATTATGCCAACCAGTGGGACGTGATGACGCTGGACGACAAGCTACTGAAATCGCGCGTGCTGCACCATCCGCATGATAATGAACAACCTTTCACCCGCTCATTGTCCGGCGTAATAATTCCTGACGGAACCAACCGGGTGAAAATACGTGCACGGGATTCAAAGCACGGTTACAGCAGCGAGGAATTTATCGTCGATATCCCGGCACGCAACTAGCGTTCCTGCCAAATCAGGCGTAAGCCCAGGAAAACCAGTACGCCACCGGGAAGCCAGCGCCGTACCAGGACCGCGAATTTGCCACGGGTACGCGTTACCCCGGCGGCCACCAGGTAGGCAATCGACCCGTTGACGATGGCCCCGGTTAACAGGAACACCGAGCCCAGAGCCAGCGAAATCAGGAAACCCGGGGTTGCCACCGAGTTTAAGAACTGAGGAATAAATGCGATAAAGAAAAGCGCTATCTTGGGATTGAGGGCATCGACCAGCAGTCCACGGCGAAAGAACTGCCAGTCGTTGACGCCATCCTGGTAAGCTGCTGTGGGCTCGACTTGGTGCCTGTTTCTCAACAGGTCGATCCCCAGGTAAATCAGGTAAGCCGCGCCGAGATACTGAATGATCTTGAACGCAATCGGCGCGGTCGCCAACACGGCGGCAACACCGCTCGCGGCGAGTACCACGTGAACAAAGGCGCCTGCCGTCATGCCAAGGACCGCAAATATCCCCGCTCTGAATCCGCGTGCTGCGCTTACCGATGTAACCAGCAGCACCGAAGGACCCGGAGACAGATTGACCGCGAGACAGGCAATGATGAGTAAAATAAAACTTTCAGGGTTCATGCTGACGTGGCGAGTGCCTGTGCGCGTGCATCGACGAAAGCCTTAACCGAGCGCGAAATATCCGTCGGCATAGTGGCCCAGGAGCAAATGCTGACACGAATCACGTTACGTTGTTGCCATTGGGTGCCACCGACCCAGCATTCGCCGGATTGTTGAATATTCTTTATTGTCTCTGTGGTTATCGCATCACTGCCGCAAGCCACCAGGACCTGGTTGAAGACGACATCGTTAAGAATTTCGAAACCCTGTTGTTCGAGTTCCTCGGCAAATTGCCGCGCACGCAAATGAAATCCGTAAACCAGGTCGTCGAGGCCGGATTTGCCCAGGTATTTCAGTGCCGCCCAGAGTTCGCATATGCGCGCGCGGCGCGACATTTCAGGGGTATGCAACATGCCGTCACGATTGTCGCTGTAGACGATATAGGCACCCGAGGCATGCAGCGCGTTTACCAGCGCGTCACGATCCCGACACATGATGACACCGCTGTCATAGGGCGTGTTTAGGGTTTTATGACCATCGAATGACCACGAATCCGCGAGTTCGATGCCCGCGGTCAGGTGTTTCAAGTGCTGACTGGTAGCGGCCCAGAGTCCGAAGGCTCCATCCACATGCACCCAGGCCCCGGCTTGTTGTGCCCTGGTGCAAAGGATCTTAAAGTCGTCGAAGGCGCCCGAGTTAACGTTACCGGCCTGCAGGATGAGGATAGTCGACTGGTCAAGCTCCGGGACCTTGTCGGTTTCGATTCGGCCCGCGGCATCGGTATCGATCCATTCGACATTATCGATACCGAAGCCGAGCAATGCGATTGCCTTCGATACGGTACCGTGCGCCTGTTTACCGGTAATTACACGCAACCGGGGTGCGCCTGCGAATCCCCTGCGGTTTATGTCCCAGTCCAGGCGTTCAAAATTGCGTTGCCTGGCTGCTGCTAAACCACAAAAAATCGACATTGAAGAACCGCTGACGAATCCGGCAACACTTGATCCGGGTAGCGCAAACAGTTCGCGCAGCCAGCCTTCGGTGATTTCTTCGAGTCGCGATGCAAGCGGTGACGACAGGTACAGCGGCGTATTCTGATCCCAGAAATCGGTGAGCCAGCGCACCGCCAGTACCGCCGGTATCACACCGCCGTTGACCAGGCCGAAATAACGCCCACCGATTTGAGCCACGGTAGCCGGTGAACCGAACTCGTGCAGCTGCTTCAATATCTCGAGCGAGTCCCCCGGATTGTCTGGCAAAGGTTCATCGAAGCGGGCCAAATTTTCGAGCGCCGCAGGGGTTGGAAAAACATTGCGCTGCAGGGCCTGGTCGGCATAGTTATAGGCGGCATCGCGTGCCACGTCGAAAATAGCCTTCTGCTCCATTTCGCGGAACATTTGGCTGCGAATTTCATCACTCATCAATTTAATCCGTTAACGCCTGTTTTATCCTGGTTTTCAGAGTCGGCAGCAGCTCGGCTTCGAACCAGGGATTAGCCTTAAGCCAGCGATTGTTCCTCGGGCTTGGATGCGGCAAGGGTATCATGGTTGGCCAGTAATCCTGCCAGGACTGCACCAGTTCGGTCAGGGAACGTGAACCCGAATCAAAGTGATAGCGTTGGGCATATTGCCCCATGACCAACGTCAATTTAATTTGTTGCATATGGCCAAGCAGTTGCGCCCGCCATTGGGTTGCGCATTCAGGGCGCGGCGGCAGGTCACCCGATTTACCGGTACCCGGATAGCAAAATCCCATCGGCAAAATGGCGATCTTGGCCGCATCGTAGAAAATCTCGCGACTGATCCCCATCCAGTCGCGTAGCCGATCTCCACTTGGATCGTCGAAAGGAATACCGGTTGCATGAACCTTACTGCCGGGTGCCTGCCCGGCGATCAGGATTCTGGCAGTTTCCGAGCACTGCAACACCGGATTGGGACCCAACGGCAGATTCGGTTCGCATAACCGGCAATCGGCAACTTCGGTGAGGAGTGATTCAAGTGTAACCATTAAGATACCTCAAGCTCCTGGAAAACCGGGTGTCGCAATAGTCAGATCACTGTAATTTGATAACTGGCCGGATTCAAGTTGTTAATCGAACGCACAATCCCCCGCGCTGTCGCTGAATGGCGCGGTCGTAGTCATTAAATTAGCGAATCGGATTAAAAAAATACCGGAAGGGATCCAAACACGTACTGACAACGTACAATCAGAGGCAGTTCAAAGTGGTTAGTGAGTGTTAAGCGCGGCTTTCTCCGGTAGCATAATACCCAGATTGTCGACGTCGATACTACCGCTTACGTTGAAATTAAATCCTTCACCCTGGACCCGAGTTATGAAAGCTTTGATGTTAATTGCGCACGGCAGCCGCAAACAGGCGGCAAATGATGAAGTGAGCCGGCTTGCGCAACAGATTTCGCGGCTTGAAGACAGTGAATATGACGCCGTTGTGCCGGCATTTCTCGAGTTTGCCGAGCCCGATATTCACCAGGGCGTGGAGCGCTGCGTCGAACAGGGCGCCGACACCATCATTGCTATGCCATATTTTCTGGCCGCAGGCAGGCACGTCGCGGAAGATATCCCGAAGGAGATCGAGTGCGCCCGGGCCGGCAATCCGCAGGTTAATATCGAGATATCGCAGTACCTGGGTGAGAGCGAAGCCATGGCCCGCCTGATAGTTCAGTGCTCGCATCAGGCCAGTCGAACTGGCGAATCATCTGCAACCTAGGTGGCGCAGTCTCACAATACTTATTTCCCGGTAGCGACAATACCGCGATCGTTCAATATCCCTGACGCGATACCATTGCCATTGTTCGCAACAGGGGCATGTTATTTTTCCGGTTGAATGAAATAGTTACTGGTAATCCGCCAAAGCGGGTTCCATCAATCCGGTGAACCCCTATAATGTGATGTTTCGCGGCGCAGCCCCGACGGCGTCGATCCTAATCCCGAAACAGAGAGTAATCCTATGAATGCTCCACTCAGCAATAGCGCCTTGATCGAGAAAGACCAGGCACACATGATCCATCCGCTGCATCATAATCCCGCGCACGCCGCTGGTGGACGGGTCTGGATCAAGGCGGAGGGGTCGCATCTGATTGATGCAGACGGCAATCGCTTCATTGACGGGTTGTCCTGTTTGTGGAATGTCAGTTGCGGTCACGGGCGCGAGGAACTGGCCGATGCGGCATCACGGCAGATGCGCCAGATGGCGTTTTGCTCGAGCTACAATGGCAGCTCGAATCCACCCGCGATCGAACTCGCCGACCGGCTTGCCGCGATGTGTTACCCGCAAATCAATAACTTCTATTTTACCTCGGGCGGTGGGGAATCCACCGATAGTAACTTCAAGCTCGCGCGTTATTACTGGAAGGCCAAAGGCAAACCCGAAAAGACCAAAGTCATCAGCCGGATCTGGGGCTATCACGGGGCCACCTTCGCCGCGATGTGCGCCACTGGGATTGCAGGCTACTGGACCTCTTTCGAACCTCGTATTCCCGGATTCAGCCATATCCCGGCGCCCGATCCCTATCATTACCCGGTGCCGGAAGACGGTTCCTCGCAGGGCATCGCTGCCGCCAACGAGCTTGAAAAAGAGATTCTCAAGCAGGGGCCTGAAACCGTGGCGATGTTTATTGCCGAACCGGTGCAGGGCGCGGGTGGCGTAATCGTGCCGCCGGACGACTATTTTCCGCGCATCCGCGAGATTTGCGATAAGTACGAGGTGCTGTTTGTCGCGGATGAAGTCATCACCGCTTTCGGTCGAACCGGCAAACTGTTCGCGCTTGATCACTGGGGTGTGCAACCCGACCTGGTGCAGTTCGCCAAGTCGATTACCTCCGGCTATTTACCGCTTGGCGGCATTGGCATTAGCGATGAAATCGCCGAAACCATTCGCAGCAGTGAAAAGCCCTGGATGCACGCCTATACCTACAGCGGTCACCCGACTACCTGCGCCGTTGGCCTGGCAACCCTCGACTTTATCGAGAAGCACGATCTACCGGCACAGGCGGCCAGCAAGGGTGATTACCTGCTTGAGAAGTTGCACCATGAACTGGATGGTCATCCGCAGGTGGGTAACGTGCGTGGCAAAGGCATGATGTGCGGGGTTGAACTGGTTGAAGACAAGACCGCTAAATCCTGGTATCCACCCGAGTGGGGCGTCGGCCCCAAGATGACAAAGGCGTTGATCGATCACGGGGTATTCACGCGTATGCGTAGCGAAGTTATCTGTATCGCGCCACCACTGACTACCGACGAGGCCACCCTCGATGAGCTGGTTGCCGGAGTGCGCAGCGCAATCGTCGACGTGTTTGGCGAATAGAGACAGGCCTTAAACCCGGCCTGAAAATCGGCTGCCCATGTTTTTTTTTCTGCTCGGAGTCAGTCTGCTGGCAGCAATTCTGGGTCTTTTCTGGATCAAGGATCGGTTGCAGAGCCCGGTGCTTGCCCGCATCGCTTTTTCCGAACCGATTGCCCGTCTCGCGGTGGTTGCTGCCGTTTTCATTGTATTAGGACTCTTGCTTTTTCTGTCTGATTTCAGCGCGAGTGTCCTGGAATAACCCGAAAGCGCGGACGGTTATTAATCACCGTTTGGATTCATCTGGCATTTGCTTGATGTACAGGTCGTGCTTGGAGTAGGGGATCTCGATATTTTCCTCGATAAAGCGCTTGTAAACCTTGCTGTTCAGGATATCGAGAACCCGGCCGCGCAGCACCGGCTGCTCGATCCAGCAGAGTAATTCGAAGTCGAGGCTGGAAGCACCGAACTGGCGGAAGCGTACCCTCGGTTCGGGTTCCTCGCAGACGTTCTCGTCCGCCAGCGCGATATCCATCAGGATTTCCCGTACCTTGTCGATATCGGATCCATAGGCAACACCGACCACGACGCGAATGCGAAATTTCACTTCGGGCCCACCGGATTCGTTGATAATTTTAGTATTCCCCATGACCGAATTAGGTACGGTAATTTCGATGTCATCACGGGTTCGCATGCGCGTGCTGCGAATGCCGATGTGGGTAATTTCCCCTCGCTCACCGGTTTCCAACACCACGAAGTCGCCGATTTTGTAGGGGGCATCGGCCATGATAAACACCCCGGAAAACAGGTTTGCCAGTGTGTCCTTGGCGGCAAAACCAACCGCGATACCGACGATTCCGGCCGATGCCAGCCACGCGGTCATATCGACATTCCAGGCCGAGAAAATGACATAAACCGCGAGCACCACGATGATGATCATGGCAATATTTTCAAACAGGGGCAGGGTCTGGGGATGCAGGATCGCCACGCGCTTTTGATTGGCAGCGACAGCTCGCAATATGGATCGCACCACGCGCATCAGGAATACTGTCCAGACGATAAAGGCGATGGTCTGCAGGCTCGAAAAAATAATGGATTCGAAAGGAGCCGCGATTGCCAGCAGGTTAACCGAGAGCGCAATGCCAATCAGGATGACGCTGATATAAATTGGACTGTGAAAGTATTCGATTATCTGGTCATCAAACGTAAACCGTGTGCGTGCCGAGAGCTTTTTTAACGTGGCACTAATAAACTTATCGAAAATCCAGGCAAGAATTAGAAAGACAAAAACAACGACCACTGCTTTGAGCCAGGGATGATCGCCAAACACCCCGAGGTAGGGAGCCATCCAGGTTTGCAGATCGCTCAGCATTCGATGATATTCACCGCGAGACCACCGCGCGCGGTTTCCTTGTACTTGGTTTTCATGTCGGCGCCGGTTTCGCGCATGGTCTTGATGACCTTGTCGAGCGATACGAAGTGCTGGCCATCCCCACGCATCGCGATTCTGGCAGCGTTAATCGCCTTGACCGACGCCATTGCGTTACGCTCGATACAGGGCACCTGCACCAGCCCGCCGACGGGATCGCAGGTTAATCCGAGGTTATGCTCCATGCCGATCTCGGCTGCGTTCTCGACCTGTTCGGGGGTGCCACCCAGGACCTCGGTCAGGGCACCCGCCGCCATCGAACAGGCGCTGCCGACTTCACCCTGGCAACCGACTTCGGCGCCCGATATCGACGCGTTTTCCTTGTACAGAATGCCGATTGCGCCGGCGGTCAGTAAAAATCGCACGATACCGTCGTCATCCGCGGCCGGGTAGAAGTGCTGGTAGTAATGCATGACCGCCGGGATGATACCCGCGGCACCATTGGTGGGTGCGGTAACCACGCGCCCGCCGGCTGCATTCTCTTCGTTGACCGCGAGTGCCCAGAGATTGACCCAGTCCAGCGTCACCAGCGGGTCTTTATAGGTAATACCGGGCTCACCCCTGAGTTTGCGGTACAGGTCGGCAGCACGTCGCTTGACCTTCATGCCGCCCGGTAAAATCCCCTCGTTGTGACAGCCGTTTTTGACGCAGGTACGCATTGTTTTCCAGATGTCGAGCAGTCCCTGGCGGATCTCGGCCTCGTCGCGCCAGGTTTTTTCATTTTCGATCATTACATCGCTGATCGACAGGTCGTGGTTGGCACAGTGAATCAGCAGGTCAACTGCGCTCAGGAACGGATAGGGCAATTTGGTATCGTCCTCGACGATGCGATCGCTCCCCTGCGCACTTTCGTCAACGATAAAACCGCCGCCGACCGAGTAGAAAGTCGATTTCCTGAGTTCTTCGCTATTGGCATCGAAGGCACTGAAGGTCATGCCATTGGAATGAAACGGCAGCGTCTGGCGACGATGCATGATGAGCTGCTTTTTCTCGTCGAACTTGATATTTCGCTCGCCGAGTAAATTCAGTTGCTGGCCGGCACGAATCGATTCGAGACGGGAGTCGACGCTACCGGTATCGACCGATTCGGGCAGCTCTCCCTCGAGACCGAGCATCACTGCCTTGTCACTGCCGTGCCCCTTGCCGGTCGCACCGAGCGAGCCGTACAGATCGGCTTTTACTTTTACGACCTCGCCCAGCAGGCTATCTTGCTTGAGATCCTGCACGAATTTATGTGCGGCGCGCATCGGCCCTACCGTGTGGGAGCTCGACGGTCCGATACCAATTGAAAACAAATCGAAGACACTAATCGCCATCGGGCAATCCTATCTTAGTGTGAGGCCGCTGTATAACACCAGAACAAGGCAACAAATACGCCAGAACACCGCTGCTAACGCCGGGTTGTCGTCTGGCTACGCTTCGTCTTGTTCCAGGTAGGCGGACAGCGGCGGGCAGGAACAGACGACATGGGTATCGCCATAGACATTATCGACCCGGCCTACCGGCGACCAGTACTTGTCGTTACGCAGCGAGGGCAGCGGGTATGCTGCCAGTTCACGACTGTAGGCATGATCCCATTCGTCGGCACAGACCATGTCGACCGTGTGCGGAGCGTTTACCAGCGGATTGTCATCGGGACCCATTCGGCCTTCCTCGATATCGCGAATTTCCTGCCGGATCGAAATCATCGCGTCACAGAAGCGGTCCAGTTCCTCCTTCGACTCCGACTCGGTCGGCTCGATCATCAGCGTGCCGGCCACCGGGAAAGACATGGTCGGTGCATGAAAACCGTAATCGATTAAACGTTTCGCGATATCGTCGACGCTGACCACGTCCTTGACCACGCGCGTATCGATTATGCATTCGTGCGCGATCAATCCGTTCGGACCGGTGTAAAGTATCGGAAAATGGTCTTTTAAGCGATTGGCGATATAGTTAGCATTCAAAATCGCGGTGGCGGTAGCCTGGGGTAAGCCGTCGCGGCCGAGCAGGGAAATATAGGCCCAGCTGATCGGCAAAATCCCCGCGCTGCCGAACGGCGCCGCAGCCACTTTGTTGATGCCGCCGTCTGATTTCAGGTTGGTTGACGGCAGGAAGGGTTTCAAGTGTTCCCGGACCCCGATCGGGCCTACCCCGGGACCGCCGCCACCGTGCGGAATGGCGAAAGTCTTGTGCAGGTTCAGGTGTGACACGTCGCCGCCAAATTTGCCCGGGGCGCAAACGCCGACCATCGCGTTCATGTTGGCGCCGTCGATGTATACCTGCCCGCCGTGCTGGTGCACGATATCGCAGACCTCGCGCACGTCGTCCTCGAACACGCCGTGGGTCGACGGGTAAGTGATCATGATCGCGGCGAGCTCGTTGCTGTGTTTCTCACACTTGGCGCGCAGTTCGTCGAGATCGATGTTGCCGTTTTTCGCCGAGCCGACGACCACGACCTTCATCCCGGCCATTTGCGCCGACGCCGGGTTGGTGCCGTGGGCCGAAGCCGGTACCACGCAGATATTGCGATGCCCCTCGTCACGGCTCTCGTGGTAGGACTTGATGGCGAGCAGACCGGCATACTCACCCTGCGAGCCCGCGTTCGGTTGCAGTGAAATTGCGTCGTAACCGGTGCAGGCGCATAACATTTGCTCGAGCTCGACGATTAACTGCTGGTAACCCTGTGCCTGGTCCAGCGGTACAAACGGATGAATGCGTGCGAAACCGGGCCAGGTGACCGGGATCAACTCGGTTGCCGAGTTCAGCTTCATCGTGCACGAGCCGAGCGGAATCATTGTCCGATCGAGCGCCAGATCCTTGTCCGCGAGCTTGCGCATGTAACGCATCAGGTCGGTTTCAGAGTGATGGCTGTTAAAAACCGGGTGGGTCAGGAAATCGCAGCTGCGGATCAATTGCGGTGGCAATGCCGGCTGTATTTTATTATCCAGCTCATCGATGGAAACGTCGCTACCGTGGTCGTGGGTAAAAACATCGTACAACCTGGCGACGTCACCGCGGGTCGAGATTTCATCGAGCGAAATTCCAATTGTATGCGCGTCGACCTTGCGCAGGTTCATCTGCTTCGAGCGCGCCGCGGCGAGAATGAATTCAGTGGCATTACCGGTATTTATCGTAATCGTATCGAAGTAATGCCGGGTGTTGACCTCCAGTCCGAGGGCACGTAACCCCTCTGCCAGCAGTGCGGTCAGACGATGTACTCGTTGCGCGATCCGGGTAATTTCACCGGGGCCGTGGTAAACCGCGTACATGCTGGCCATGATCGCGAGCAGGGCCTGCGCGGTGCAAATGTTACTGGTGGCCTTTTCCCGGCGGATGTGTTGCTCGCGCGTTTGCAGCGTCAGGCGCAACGCGGTCTTGCCGCGGCTGTCCCTGGAAACACCGATCAGGCGCCCGGGCAGAGAGCGTTTGAAAGCATCGCGCGTGGCCATGAATGCCGCATGCGGCCCTCCATAACCTAGCGGTACGCCGAAACGCTGGGACGAACCAACCACGATATCGGCATCGAATTCCCCGGGCGGGGTCAGCAGGGTCAGGCTCAGCAAGTCGGCCGCCACCGTCACCAGTCCCTTTTTCTCGTGGATCTGTGCTACCAGGTCGCGGTAGTCGTGAACTTCACCGGTCGAGCAGGGATACTGCAACAGGACTCCGAATAGCTCCGGGTTATCGGCCGCGGCAAACGGGTCGCCGATCACGCACTTGATATTCAAATGCCTGGCGCGGTTCGTGACTACCTCGATGGTTTGCGGGTGACAGGTATCGGCGATATAAAACACGTCGCTCTTGCTTTTAGACAGTCGGTGGCACATGGTCATGGCCTCGGCCGCGGCGGTGGCTTCGTCCAGCACCGACGCGTTGGCCATCTCCATTCCGGTCAGGTCGCTGACCATGGTCTGGAAATTGAGCAGCGCTTCGAGGCGGCCCTGCGATATTTCAGCCTGGTACGGCGTATACGAGGTGTACCAGGCCGGATTACGTAACAGGTTGCGCTCGATGACCGTGGGTGTCTGTGTGTTGTAATAACCCATGCCGATAAAAGACTTGTAGAGCTGGTTGCGAATCGAAATTTCATACAGACGCAACAGCACTTGGCGCTCGCTGAGGCTGCTCTTGACCTCCAGGGGCTTACGCCGGCGGATCGATTCCGGCACGACCTTGTCGAGTAACTCATCCATGTTTTTCATGCCGAGCTCGGTTAGCATCGCGTTTTCCTCATCTTCACTATTGCCGATATGGCGGCGGATAAAACCGTGGAAGATATCGAGATCCGTTAACTTGAGTTCAGGATTTGGCATTTGAGTGGTCCTTTATACGGGGACGTAAGAAATAAACCATGTTGTTCATGTTTTGATGATGCTGACAAGCTTACCCTTTTAGAGCGCTCATATTAACACTAAAAATAGCGCTTCACGCTAGTCATTGCTGAGGCTTAAAACCAGCTGGTCTCCTATCCATTGCTTCAGAAATCCCGCGGCCACCAGCCCTACCTGCGAAGCATCGATCCATTCAAGTAAACCTTCACAGATTGTCGCAAAATTCGCCCCGTTTGCAGCTTGATCGAGGGCCCAGGCTTCGTGAACCTCGAGCGAACGCCACTGGATTTTCAGGTCCCGTCGCCACAGCATCCAGCGTTGCGCAATCTCGGCGCGCTGTTTTGGCGGTACCTCGGTATCGGTATCCAGCGCGTTCTCGATCAGCGGCACATTCCAGTGCAGATCGAGCCAGGTGAGTGCCGTTATGAATTTAAACGTAAATTCTGGCCATGCTTCGGCGGGAACCGCCGCCACGTCTTCCAGCTGAACTGGTTGCGGGCAATCAGCGGCGTCGAAGATCATCGTTTGCGCCCACTCGTAACGCGCCAGCTCCTGCAAAAACCCGGCGTCCTCACCGTCATAAATATTGTCGAGATAAGTGGGCAGGTAACGGCCGAACCAGCGTACCGAGGGATCGCTGGAAGGGAAGTGGCGCAGGTAGTCTAGCGCCAGGTTTTCAAATGCCTCCCGGCCGATGGTTTTCTGCAGCGCGGAATAATCGACGGCGAGACAGTCGATGAGACGAATGCGATAGGCATTGTAGTAAGTGCCGAGCCGATGTTCGGCAAGCGCATTTTCGGTGCTGGTTATGTCCTGCTCGATATCATCCGATCCGTCAATCAGGTAGTGCTGGAAGCGCAGCTGCAAATCACGCAAGTGAGACATGGTCAGACCCGGTAGTAGGGTTCGGCGATTCGGCGAGCGTGCTCCAGCTCTGCCAGCACGGTATCGAGCTCGGGGATATTGCCATCGCGTTCGATCATCGTGGAAACCGGGCCGAAACGTTTCGCGGTCTCTTCGTAAAGTGCCCATACGGGCTCTATGACATCCTGGTCATGGGTATCGATAATCAGGTTGCCATCATTGGTATGGCCCGCCAGGTGGTGCTGCCAGACTCGTTCGACGGGCACGCCGTCAAGGTATTCGACGGGATCGTAATGGTGGTTATAGCTACTCACGTAGATATTATTGACGTCGAGCAGCAGGTAGCAATCGGCCCGGTCGGCAATCTCGCTAAGAAATTCCCATTCAGGCATCGCGTCTTCGCAGTAGGTAATATAACTCGAAAGATTTTCGATCAGCATTTGCTGGCCGAGGAAGTCCTGCACCCGTGAAATCCGGTCTGCGACGTGATTAATGGCTTCCTCGGTGTAGGGCAGGGGCAATAGATCGTGCATGTTTTTATGATCGACACCAGTCCAGCAAAGATGATCTGAGAACCAGCGGGGCTCGATGCGTTCAATCAGGGCCTTTAGTTTTTTCAGGTATTCAAAATCAAGCTCGTCGGTAGTGCCCAGTGACATCGACACGCCGTGCATCACCATCGGGTAATCCTGGCGGATTGCATCGAGAAAATAGAGCGGCTTGCCGCCTTCGATCATGTAGTTTTCGCTTAAGACTTCAAACCAGTCGATGTTTGCTGGTTTGCGGTCGAGAATATCCTGGTAATGCTCGGCCCGCAGTCCCAGGCCGAAGCCAAGAAATGGTTTAGACGAGGGCTCTGTCATAGCTGCAGGTCCAGACTTTTAACGATATTTATTGTATCCGGCAGGCAAAAAAAATGCACCGACAGGGCCGGTGCATTTTCACTAGCTGAGAAAGACAGCTTAGGCTTCGAAGTTGCCGCCAGCTGATTCACATTCTGACTTGGTACGCTTAACCCAACCCTGTCCCGCGCAAGAGTTTTGACCCGCGCAGCTGGTGGTAGCGGTTGCGCAGGCGCTGGTGCCTTTGCATGAGTTGACGTTAAAGCATTTACCAGCCTTTTCGGTTGCAGAAGCGCTCATGGGTGCAACGGCAAACATAGCGGCTGCCGCGGCGGCAAGTGCGATCCCAGTGGTTTTCTTAGCTGTAATCATTATATAGATCCTCACGTTTGATAAAGTTGGTTGTACTGGTTTTTCCCCATTACGCGAGCTTAGAGAAGCCCTATTTCGAGAAAGTTCATAAAAAATCCCGATTTTTTTGAATTTTTCGCTTAAATTACCGGGTGGGACCTTTATCGATATTGCCGGATGATCAGCTGGTCGCCCCTTTGAACCAGTTCGAAGTGTTTTAAAACGTTCATACCAAGCAGGATTTCACCAACCTCCATACCCGGGATAATGCTGGCATTGACGTCGAAAAGTTCGATTTGTCCGATCGAGAGCTGTTCCAGGCGCGTCAGGTAGGCGGTGGTGATGCCATTTGCCGTCGATACCGAGGTCGCGGGGCCCTGTTTCAAGCCGAGCGCCTGCTGCAGGCGACCAGGTATCGCCGTGATGGTGGCGCCGGTATCAACCAGGAAAGTTACCTTTTGACGGTTGATTTCGCCATCAAACCTGTAGTGGCCACCGCGGTTACGTGTCAGCACTACTTCCTGGAAATCGGACGTTTGTAAGGTTGAAACTGATTGATTGGGGTTACTTTGCTGGTCAAGTATTTTTGAAAAGACTAAAGCCAGTAGCAAAAAACCGAGGATCCACGCCGCGGCAGTGAACATCATGCCGAGTTTTTTAGTAGAATGGGACATTACGCTATCTACGTAGTGTCAAATCCCTGGAAATCAATATAGGTCAGGTTTAATGTCGGGAAACAGTTTCGGCAAGTCATTTGTGGTGACATCATTCGGCGAAAGTCACGGCGCCGCTATCGGGTGTGTCGTAGACGGCTGTCCGCCAGGGCTTGCGCTCGAAGAGGCTGACCTGCAGGCTGATCTCGACAGGCGCAAACCGGGTACCTCCCGACACACCACGCAACGGCGCGAGGATGACGCCGTAACCATTGTATCGGGTACTTTCGAGGGCAAGACTACCGGCACGCCAATTTGCCTGTTGATTCATAACCAGGATCAGCGCCCGAAAGATTACAGTGCCATCATGAACCAGTTTCGTCCTGGTCATGCCGACTACAGTTATACCCAGAAATACGGTTTTCGGGATTACCGTGGCGGTGGACGTTCTTCAGCAAGGGAGACCGCAATGCGCGTTGCGGCGGGGGGAATTGCCAAGAAGTACCTCGGGGCTCGATGCGGCATCACGGTGCGCGGCTATTTATCACAACTCGGACCGCTCAAACCTGTCAACTTCGACTGGGACGAGGTCAACAACAATGCTTTCTTTTGCCCGGATGCCGACATGGTTCCCGAGATGGAGAAGTACATGGACGCGTTACGTAAAGAAGGAGAGTCAATCGGAGCCAGGGTGTCGGTGGTTGCGAGCGGGGTGCCGCCTGGTCTTGGAGAGCCTGTCTTTGATCGAATTGATGCGGACATCGCACGTGCGATGATGAGTATCAATGCCGTCAAGGGAATCGAAATCGGCGCCGGGTTTGCCAGTGTCGAGCTCAAAGGTACCGAAAATAGAGACGAAATCACGCCGGAAGGTTTCCTGTCGAACAACGCTGGGGGTACCCTTGGCGGTATTACCTCGGGACAGGATATTCTGGTCAGCATTGCACTCAAACCGACTTCCAGCATTCACCTCCCCGGAAAGAGCGTGGATGTTGATGGTAACGCGGTCGAGATCCGAACCAAGGGCCGTCACGACCCCTGCGTTGGAATCCGCGCAACGCCTATCGCCGAAGCCATGCTCGCGATCGTGCTCATGGATCACTACCTGCGCAACCGCGCCCAGAACGCCGACGTCGTCAGCAAAACCCCGATCATCCCCGCCAGCCCTGATTAAGCTCTGTCGGCGCGATTGTAGAGTTACCCGTCCGCAAGCAGCCCGGGGAGACTGCCCGCAAAAGGCGCTCCCAACCGGCGCTAGCGCCGGTTGGTCCATCCATGGAATCGCTTGGAGCGCGGCATCCTTGCCGCGCTACACTTTTGCGGGCAGTCTCCCCGGGCTGCTGGGCATACGAAATTTAGACCTGCTGGCCTTTGCCTTCCTGAAACAGGGATAGTCTCCCAGGCTATTGAATATTCGAGCCGTGGACGTTGGAACTTCTTTGCGGGACGCTGCGCAACAGGGATGTTGCGCGCGAGCCTACATGGATGTATTTACGGCGTTCCCGCGAAGAAGTTCCAATGGCCGCGGCTCTTGCAGCTGTGCTTGTAAAGTTGGTGTTACAGGGTTTTTGAATACCCGGGAATGTCGACAGGATCACGAATCGAGAGCGCGCTTGATTTCCTGGTAGATCAGGCGTGAATGCTGGGTGCGTTTGGCGTCGGTCCTGGCATGCTGGTGGTTACGCAACAACTGGCGCAGTTTCTGACGATCGGCTTGCGTGATTTTGGCCAGCAGTGCTTCGATCGCATCGTTACCCTCGTCAATGATGCGATCGCGCCAGCGTTCCGCACGATGGTGGTGCTGAATAGACTGCCGGCTTTCGTTGTCAATTTCGGCGAGTGCGGCCAAAATAGGCTCGGTATCGCGTGCGCGCAGCAGTTTGCCGAGAAACTGGTAGTGGCGCTTGAGAGCGCTGCGCTTGTTTTGAATACGACGTGCTAACGCGATTGCCTCGAGCACAGGTTGATCCAGTGGAATACGCGCCAATTGATCCGCAGATAATGTGGCCAGCCTCTTGCCAAGGCCCTGAATGGCATGGCTCTCCCTTTTTAGTTGACTCTTGCTGACATATTCGCTTTCATCTATCTCTGCTTCGTTTTCCATAACAGCTTGGGATAAAATAATCTGATGGACCTTGAAAAAAACAGCATGTTAGCATTTCCGCAAGCGGATTCCCTGAAAAAAATCGTTGCCGATGCAATCGAATTAGCACAGGCAAAAGGCGCAACTCAGGCCGAGGCGGGCTTGTCCGTTACCCAGGGCCTTTCAGTTGCGACACGGATGGGAACCGTGGAAACCATCGAGCACCAACAGGATAATGGTCTCGGTATCAGCGTCTACATCGGTCAACACAAGGGCAGCGCCAGCACTTCAAACCTCGATGCGGAGGCAATTCGCAAAACGGTTGAGGCAGCCTGTAATATCGCCCGTTATACGTCAGAGGATCCCTGCACCGGTCTCGCCGATGCCGGGCTGATGGCGACCGATATGCATGATCTTGACTTGTATCATCCCTGGGAACTCGAGCCGCAGGCTGTTATCGATTTAGCGCTGGAGTGTGAAAACGCGGCACTCGAGTATGATCAGCGGATCGTCAACTCCGAGGGTGCCTCGGTAGATTTGAATGCGGGTGTGTCGGTATATGGCAATTCTCATGGATTCCTGCAGGCCGAGCGCAAGACCCGGCACAGCATCAGTTGTTCGGTCGTGGGGGAGTCAAACGGGAATATGCAACGTGATTACTGGTATGATATCAGTCGTCATCCCGGCCACCTCATGAGCGCTCGAAGTATTGGCGAGAAGGCAGCCGAACGCACCGTCCGCAGACTCGATGCCAGTAAATTGAATACCCAGCAGGTTCCGGTGCTGTTTGTACCCGAGCTTGCGCGCGGCATCATTGGCAGTTTCACATCTGCAATCGGCGGTGCGGCCCAGTATCGAAAGGCCAGTTTTCTGCTGAATGCCGTGGGCGAAAGCGTTTTTCCCGAATTCGTGCAGTTGCGCGAAGATCCTTTTATCCCGCAGGCGCTCGGATCAGCTAATTTTGACTCGGAAGGTGTCGCGACGCATGCCAATGAACTGGTTACCGACGGGGTAATCCAGCATTACTTGCTGGACAGCTATTCGGCGCGCAAGCTGGATTTGACTTCGACTGGTCATGCCAGCGGGCTTCATAATCTTACCCTGAATGATACCGGTAAAACCTTCGACGAATGCCTGGCCGCGATGCACCGAGGATTCCTGGTGACCGAATTGATGGGGCACGGGGTCAATGGGGTAACGGGCGATTATTCGCGCGGGGCCGCGGGTTTTTGGGTTGAAAATGGTAAACTGGACCACGCTGTCGAGGAAGTGACTATCGCGTCCAACTTGAAGGCCATGTTCAAGGGCGTTGTCGAGATTGGCAAGGATATCGATTTCAGGGGCAACATTCGCTGCGGCTCAATATTAATCGACAATATGACTATCGCTGGATCGGACTAGAATGCGCATACCTCACCCCTCGATTTTATTACTGGCACTGACGCTAGTCGCCTTACCAGTCAGGGCGCTGGATGAGAAGCAGGCTCAAGGTTACGTATTCAGCGTGACCGTGAGTTCTTCGCAACAGCTCGATGTGGTACTGGACCGCGCCGAGGACCTGCGGGCTCTGTTTAACCCGGATGAGCATGGCAAAATCGCGATTGTCCTGCACGGCGATGAACTGCAGTTGTTTCAGAAAAACAGCTATGCGACAAACCGGTCTGTGGTGGAGCGTGCACGCATGCTGGACCAGGATAACATCATCGATATCAAGGCTTGCCAGACCATGATGCGAGTACTCGATATCGAGCAAAACGAACTCCCCAGTTTTATCGAGCAGGTACCATTCGCACCCGCAGAAATCGAGCGGTTACAAAACCAGCAGGGTTTTACCCGTTTATAAATCCCAGTCGACTTTCTGCAGCGATAGTACGGATTGGCTTTCGCCAGACTCAAGCTTCTCTATGCGCAAGGGCAGGAGCGGATTCGCGGCATCGTAGTAATACTTAATTCTCGAGTTTGATCGAACTATCATCTGCTTGTATATGACGGCGTCGATAGACTCGCCGTTGATATTGACCTTCCCGGTGCCGCCGTAGACGATTCTTGATTTGACCAGTTTTCCTTTGACGTAAAAATCGACGGTTGTATTTTCCTGTTGCCGTAGCTGCATCGCTGCCGTGAGCAGGTGAACGCTATGGTAATCATAGACATTGGCATCGAGCGGCAGCTGTTTCTGCTTGCCGCGCCTGAGCACGGCAATAGTACCCTTGCTCCAGTCGAAGTTCGCAGATTCGTTTTTCTTTTCATCCGCCGCGTCCGTGACCAGAATACGTTGCAACTGGATATCGTTATTGTCCTGAGTGAAGGTGGTTTCCGAGTAGGGGCTGCTGTTGATAAACAGCGAATAAATACCGCGCGACCGTGTTGACATGCGCCAACGCCAGAGCCCATCCGAATCCTGCAGGCTGAGTTCGGCAGTAGCGATATGCATGCCGCCCTGGTAAAGGTCGTAACTGGCGTTAAAGGATCGTAGCGGAACTTCAGCGCTGGATCCCGGCGAGATCAGCAAAAGGATCAACAGTAACAGACTAGCGATCGAAGAGGATTGGCTGTTCAAGCAATGCCTTTTCATAATAAACCTGTTCGTCTTTAATGGTTAACCTGTCGTCGCTGAGCCAGCTCAATACCTGTGGATACATCCTGTGTTCGAGCTGGTGGCCCCTGGTTTGCAGATCCTCGACGGTGTCACCGGCTTCGATGGCGTAGCTTGCCTGCAGGATAATCGGCCCAGCATCGAGTTCTGCGGTCACTAAATGGATGCTGACCCCGTGTTGCGTCTCGCCATTATCAAGCGCGCGCTGGTAAGTGTTCAAGCCTTTGTAAGCCGGTAACAGCGAAGGATGTATGTTAAGGATCCTATGCTCGAATGCCTCGATGAAGCCGGGGGTCAATATGCGCATAAAGCCGGCTAGCACGATATAGTCCGGAGCCATGAGCTCGAGATAGTGCTGCAGGGCTTCATCATAGTCTGAACGACTGGCATAGTCCCGGGCATCAATTACCCGGCTGTGGAGATTATGCCGGGTTGCGCGCACCAGACCATAGGCTTCCGGGTTGTCAGATACCACGGCTGTAATTTCAGCATCGAGACGCCCTGCCTCGATGGCATCGATGATCGCCTGCAGATTGGAGCCATTGCCGGAGATCAAAATCGCCAGCTTCATGCGGATGGTCATGTGAAAATAACCGGCGCGTTGTTTTCCCGTGGTATAACATCACCAATAATCCAGGCGCTTTCACCGAGCAACGCCAGTTGCTCGAGGCATGGTTGGGCCTGTTCTGCTTCAACCGCAAGTACCATTCCCACGCCGCAGTTAAAGGTGCGCAACATTTCCATTGGTTCGACATTACCCGCCTGCTGCAGCCAGTCAAAAACGGGCGATGGTTGCCAGCTGGACAAATCGATTCTGGCGCCGAGTTGATCCGGTAACACGCGCGGTATATTCTCGACCAGGCCGCCACCCGTGATATGTGCGATGGCATTGATCTGGCAGTTGCCGGATAACGCCAGCAGGTTTTTAACGTATATCCGGGTCGGCGCAATCAGTGCATCCGCAAGTGATTGTTCGCCGCAATCCTGTGACAAATTTGCAGCCGAGACTTCGAGGATTTTGCGCACCAGGGAGAAACCGTTTGAGTGTACCCCCGACGAGGCGAGGGCAATCAGTCGGTTGCCCGCGGCGACACGGCTACCGTCGATGATGCCATCTTTCTCTACAATACCGACACAGAATCCGGCCAGGTCAAAATCCCCGGGCTGATAAATACCCGGCATTTCGGCAGTCTCGCCACCGATCAACGCGCAACCGGCCTGCTGGCAACCTGCTGCTATTCCCTTGATAACCCGTTCGGCCTGCCCAAGCTCCAGGTTACCGGTGGCGTAGTAGTCGAGAAAAAACAGCGCCTCGGCACCGAGAACGGCGATATCATTGCCACACATCGCGACCAGGTCAATGCCGATGCCATCGAGTCTGTCGAGCTCGATGGCCAGCTTGAGCTTCGTGCCGACACCATCGGTGCCCGAAACCAGTAATGGATTTCGGTAACGATCCAGTGGTAACTCGAATAATCCTCCGAATCCGCCAATGCTACCGACACTCCCGTCCCGCCGCGTAGATTTGATCGCGGGCTTAATGCGTTCCACCAGTTCATTACCCGCGTCGATATCGACGCCGGCATCGCGATAATTCAAAGATCGTCCGGGATTCATGGTTTGTTGGTTCAGGAAACAATAGTGGTGTGCTATTTTACACGCCTTGAAGGCAAATGTCCGTGGATGAAAATAGGCAAACAATGAAGTCGCACAAACTTTTAGCACTGTTGTCGGTATTGCTGGGTTCGCTAAGTCTGCCTGCTGGCGCAGTAACCGTGGAAGATCTGTTTACCGTGGAATTATCAGTAGCGGATCAAACCACGAGTTTAAGGCTCGAGTCCTTCAGCCGGGCTTTCAGGCAGGTGATCGTGAAGGTAAGTGGATCAGATGACGCCCTGCGCAGCCCGGCCTTTGAGCGGCCGATCGAAAGCAGCGCACGCTATGTCAAGCAATTTCGTTATATCAACCGCAGTTTGCCCGAAGATGATGAGTCCGACGTGGGGCGTCTCTACTTGCGCATCGATTTCGACCAGCAATTGATAGAAAGCCTGCTACGTGAACACAATTTCCCGGTATGGGGGCGCGAACGCCCCAGCACCCTGTTGGTGATTTCCTATGATGTCAACGAAAACATCAAACTGGTATCACAGGATTCAACCCCGAGCCTGGTCGAGGTGCTCGACCAGGCCGCATCGACTCACGCGGTGCCGGTGCTGTTTCCGCTCATGGATCTCGAGGACATCGCCCTGGTGAAGATAAGTGATGTTGTTTCCCGGGAATTCGGCAAAATTCAAACCATGGCGGTACGATACGCCCCGGACGCTCTGCTCGTCGGCCAGGTACTGGGACGCAGTGGCCAGGGTTGGCGCGGCGACTGGGAAGTGCGTTTTGCGGACCAAATTTTCAAATGGAAATTTGAAGCCCCGTCCAGGCGGCAGGTGATCGACCAGGTCATTAGGCACCTGTCAAAGATACTGGCGCTCGAGTATGCACTGGAAGACCATCGTCGGGTCGAGCAAACACTTTTGCTAAGCGTGACTGCTCTGGAAGGTATCGATAATCTGATCAAGGTGCAGAAATACCTGAAATCCCTGAATGTTGTCGAAAGTGTGCACGTTGCAATGATTAACGGTGATGTCATTACCTATCGCCTCAGGTTGCGCAATGATCCCGAAGACTTGCAGCGTCTCATCGATTTCGGAGACGTGCTGGAGCAGGAGAATTTTCCACAGCTGAGCACGAGCGGCGAGGAACAGATTATCCTGAATTACAGCTACATCAATCGCGGAGTCAGCAATTAAACAGATCGCGTTACCGCTTTCGCTTGACCGACAGTTCAGTTTTGAAAACTACATATCTGGCCGGGCAGAGTTGATCCAGACCAGCATCAAGGCGCTTGTTGCTGGCAGCGGCGAGGTACAGATCGGTCTTTGGGGGGCAAGCGCGAGCGGCAAGACCCATTTATTAAACGCCAGCGCTGATCTGGCCAGGCGCAGTGGCGTGCAGCTGCAGATCTACGATGCGGTACAATTACTGCAGTGTGATGCGAGCGCGTTCGAAGGCTTTGCAAATTGCGATGTGCTCGCGGTTGATAACCTGGATGCCATCGCAGGTAAACCCGAATGGGAGGCCTGCTTCTACCAGGTTATCAATCGTTGTCGCGCGGGCGATTTTCGATTCTTGTTTTCGATGTCAGTTAAACCGGATGAACTGGAAACAAGCCTGGACGATTTTCGGTCCCGCCTGCAGTGGGGACTGTTGTTGCAACTACCCGAAAGTAGCGAAATCGAGATTCGTGAAATTCTGCGCAAGCGCGCTGGATTAAACGGGATTGAATTGACCGATGACGTGATTTCCTACCTGATGACCCATTATGCCCGTAACCTGTCTGCGCAAATGGAAATACTCCAGCGGCTGGACGGGGCATCCCTGTCACAGCAGCGCAAAGTGACCATCCCGCTGGTCAAGCAGGCGTTGCTCGAACGCAATTGCTAACTCAAGTCCGTGGCTGAAGCCCGAGGTAACGGGCATAGTAAATACTCGACAGGAACAGTAGCGTGCTGCAGATCGTCGTCCCGAGGCCGTAGATGCGCAAATGCGCATTTGAAACCAGCTCGCTGATTCCGATACAGAAGTAGACCAACGTCATGAATCCAATCCATCTATAGGTGTAGCGTTGATCAGACAGCAAGCCTTTGATCGGAATCAGCAGGGGCAGGGCAGTCAGGAGTACCCAGTAATAGGCAACATCGTTTGCAGGCCACAACAGGTAGAGCTGAGAAGCAAGCAGGCCTAGCCAGGACAACAGGCTGATGGCTTTGAGCGGGTGCATATGCGCTTTTTATAGCTACGCTAGCTTACAGGCAAGATCGGCAATGCGCCGACCAAGTGCCTTGCAGGCTGAACGTTCGTGATCGCTGAGCGCCTGGCCATTCTGCCCCGCGACATGACTGGCGCCGTAGGGGGTAGCCCCGGATCGAGTCTGGTTCAGCGCGGGTTCCGAATAGGGGATGCCGGTAACCAGCATGCCGTGATGCAGCAGCGGTAGTATCATACTGGTCAAGACGGTCTCCTGGCCGCCATGCATGCTGGAGGTTGCTGTAAACACGCCGCCCGGTTTACCGATCAATCCACCCGAGAGCCATAACGCGCTGGTCTGGTCGAAATAATACTTTACCGCAGCAGACATGTTGCCGAAATATCCGGGGCTGCCGACGATCAATCCGGAGCATGTTTCCAGATCGGAGAGGCTGGCGTACGGAACGCCACTTTCGGGAACAGCCTCCTCGGCTGGTTCAGTTGAGAGCGCTACTGTTGGCAGGCAGCGCACAACTGCCTCACAGGCCTGGTTGGAATCAACGCCGAGACTCACCTGTTCGGCCATGCGCGCGACGCTGCCATGGCGACTAAAATAAACAATCAGAATTTTATGCAAGGATTTCCATTATCCTGATCGGTGGGCGTCCAATAATTGCCCTGCCATCCGAAATCACGATGGGGCGTTGCAACAGTGCAGGATATTCGTAGATCGCTTCGATGATTTCATCGTCGGTCAGGGTGTCATCATCGAGCTCCGCGTCCTTGTAAACCGGGTCGGTAGTACGCAGTAAATCTCGCGCGGAGACGCCCAGTATTCCGATGAGTTCCTTCAGTTCCAGTGGCGTTGGCGGATCTTCGAGGTAGTTGATTATTTCAGGACTCAAATTTTTATCTTGCAGAATCTGAAGCGCTTCACGAGATTTGCTGCACGCTGGATTATGATAGATGGTGAGTTCTTTTGCTTTCATTTCCGGGTTTCTTGGTACCGAAATTGCTGCCGTTTTACAATATCAATCAAGGTTTAGCAATAGCAGGCTTCGACTGCTTCAGCAGGGCATATTATTCAATCAATTTGAAGTTCGGCTGTAATCTTCAGAAATTGGTCTATAATCGCCGCTAATTGAGTAATATTTACATTAAAAACTTGCTCTAAAGGGTTGATCAATGTAGGCTTCTTGGCAAAATGGGCTCACAAAAATCATTAAGCACTTAATTCGATAAAGTTCTCGGAGAATACAAAAGATGAAACCAACAGAACTACTTAAAGTTGCGGCTATTGCCGTAGTAACGTCAGGTCTGATCGTCGGTTGTCAGCAGTCGTCTGAAGAGATGACCGAAGTGGCGATGGAAGAAGAATGTCAGGGTGCGACCCCCGAGGTTCGAAATGCCATCTACGCCGCCAAGTTGAAAAATGCACGTGCCAGAAACCTGGGTGCAGAATGGGAAGAGAACGCGAAGATTATCGAGGAAGCGGAACAGGCTGCCGCCGATTGTGAAAACGTTCGCGCCAAGATTCTTGCTAACAAGGCAGAAGATGCTGCGGCAGCAGCAATCGCTGCGATGTCCCAGCCGATGGAAACCGAGACTACCGAAGTGGCAGAAGAATCGCCGTACCTGGGTGGTTATCTCGTAGTCAGCGGCGACAACCTGTGGAACATTGCAGGGCAGGACACCATCTATGGCAATCCTTTCATGTGGCCCTTGATTTACAAGACCAATTCAGGGCAGATAAAAGATGCCGACCTGATATATCCCGGTCAGTACTTTTACATTCCCAAAGCCAAGGGTCCCGAGCGGGCAGCAGCAATCGAGCATGCCAAGAATCGTGGCGCCTGGTCGATCGGTCAAACCGAGGCATCCGACCTGGACTACCTGGCTCAGTAGAAGTCTACAAGTCAATAAAAGAGCCCGCTCAATAGCGGGCTTTTTTTTGGTTTTTTGCTGACAGGAATTGTCAGATCAGTAGCGAAATAACGCATAAGGTTTATATCGATATGAACTGGCTAGATTTTATGGAGATATTCCTGCCCGGCATATTACGACTGACCCAGATCAAATCAATGAACCAAATCTATTTATTTATCTCCTAGTTACCATGAAGATAACATTAAACCGACCGACGCCATGAAGCGATTCTTACTCGCGATATTTTTCTCGATTAACCTGGGGACTGCGGTATCGGCGCTGGATATGCCGCTAACCGATGTCAATGGAAACAAGGTGAACATCAGCAGTTATCAGGGTCAGTGGATCGTGGTTAACTACTGGGCTACCTGGTGCCCTCCCTGTATTGTCGAGATGCCTGAGCTCCAGGCTTTCCATGATGAACATTCGGGCAAGGGAGCAATGGTTCTCGGGATCAATACGGAACTGATCGGTAAGCAGCAGCTGCAGGAATTCCTGGAAGACTATTTCATCACTTACCCTATTTTCGTATCTAAACCGACGCAGGAATCAGAGCTTGGTTTGATACCGGGTTTGCCGACGACTTTCCTGGTAAACCCGGCAGGAAAAGTGGTGGCACGGCAGGTCGGTCCGGTGACACAGGCAATGATTGAACAATTTATTCAGAAGTGGCAGGAAGAGTAGACTTGTGCCCGCCATTGTGCGGTGCAACTCCGTCAATTCCTGCTAATATGAAGTAAAATCATATTAAGTTTAAATCGTGACTAAACCCCTCTGTACCCTGGAACGGATACTTGAACAGCTCGTATCCCAGGAGATCGTTGAGCAGGACAAAGCCAGCATGGTGACTTCGCTGGTGTCTGCCCAGGACAGAAAAAATCTTCATCCAATTGAAATCATAGCCGGCCGACAGTGGAATCATAAATCACATCCAGAGCAGGTTCTGACGCTGGAGATGCTGACGGAATGGCTGGTTGAGCAGTCCGGCACGACTCGATATCACTTTGACCCGTTGAAAATGGACGTTGGGTCCTGCACTTCGATCATGTCATACGCCTATGCGTCGCGATTTAATATTCTTGCAGTCGAGGTCACCGAAGACACGGTGGTCATCGCGGTTACGGATCCCTACAACCTCGAATGGATGGATGAGCTCGAGCGTATCGTCAACAAAAAGATTACCACGGTACTGGCCAATCCGGCCGAACTGAAAAGTTACCTGGTCGAGTTCTACAGCGTTAGCAGGGCCATGGAAGGTGCCGGTAACAAGTCACTGGGAGAATTGCCGGGCAATATCCAGAATCTGGAACAACTCATCGAACTGGGTAAATCCGGGAAGGTGGATGCCGAGGACCAGCACATTGTCAGTATTGTTGACTGGCTAATGCAGTATGCGTTCAACCAACGTGCCAGCGACATTCATATCGAACCGAGGCGGGAACAGGGCAACGTGCGTTTCAGGATCGATGGTGTCATGCACCAGGTTTACGAAATTCCGGCCAATATCACCGCCGCGGTAATCAGTCGTATAAAAATTATGGGTCGTCTCGATGTTGCCGAAAAACGCAAACCCCAGGACGGTCGTATCAAGACGCTGTCCCCCGATGGTACAGAAATCGAGTTACGTTTATCGAGCATGCCGACAGCGTTCGGCGAAAAACTGGTGCTTCGAATTTTCGATCCCGAGGTACTGGTCAAGAACTTTGCGGCCCTGGGTCTCGAGAAAAAAGAGTCGGAATTATGGAACAGTTTGATTTCGCGTCCCTATGGCATCATTCTGGTAACCGGGCCTACCGGGTCGGGTAAAACCACGACGCTCTATACCAGCCTCAAGCATCTCGCCAGGCCGGAAGTGAATGTTTGTACGATCGAAGACCCTATCGAACTGATCGAACCCAGTTTTAACCAGATGCAGGTACAACACAATATCGACCTGGATTTTGCCACCGGGGTTAAGACCCTGCTGCGACAGGACCCGGATATCATCATGGTCGGTGAGATTCGGGATCGCGAGACCGCTGAAATGGCGGTCCAGGCGGCACTGACCGGGCACCTGGTGCTCTCGACCCTGCATACGAATGATGCACCGTCGGCGATCGCTCGCCTCGCTGAAATAGGGGTACCGCCCTACTTGATTACCGCGACCTTGATCGGTGTTGTTGCGCAGCGCCTGGTACGCACCCTGTGCCCGCATTGTAAACAGGAGACAAAGCTCGAGTTAGTCGACTGGGAGGCGTTGATCAAGCCGTGGACCACGTCCCCACCAGAAAAAATCTCTACTGCCGAAGGCTGTCTCGAGTGTCGCCAGACCGGATTTAGCGGGCGCATCGGAATTTATGAAATGATGCCGTTGACCGATGCTTTGAAAAAGGATGTCAGCAATAATTTCGACCTCGTCAAATTTCGCAAAACCGCGATTCGGGAGGGAATGAAACCACTCAATCTGGCAGGTGCGCAAAAAGTGGCACGCGGCCTTACGACAATTGAAGAAGTTCTTAAAGTAGCTCCACCACGCTACGACCTCTAGTTAACCACCGGCATGAAGATTCCCGCCCGATTGCTCTGCCTGGTATGGGCGGCCATGCTGATCCAGTCCTGTAGCGACAAACCTACGTCACCTGAGGCGGAGATTCGCGCTTATATCCAGTCGGGAATTGAAGCGGCCGAGAGTCGCAGTTCCGATGTGCTGGCCGAGTTAATGCATGATAACTACACGGACTATAAAGGGTATAACAAGAAGCAACTGGTCGGATTGCTGCGTGCCTACTTCTTTCGGCATAAAAATATCCATTTGTTTACCAAGATCGATGAAATAGAATTGCTTACTGAAAACGAAGCGACAGTCAGGCTGCACGTAGCGATGGCGGGCAGCGTCATTGCTGATGTGGAGGCACTGTCGGCATTACGGGCACGTATCTACCGGTTCGAATTACAGCTAATCAAGCAGGACGAATGGATGCTGACGCAGGCGGTTTGGGGGCCTGCAGGTATAGGCGATTTCGACTAGTGCATTCCCGCACTATGCTACTACGAATTTAGGCAGACTGTTGATCAAAAAGCATAGATCAAAACTGATAATTGCGGCCTTGCTGATCACCCTGGGATTAGCCATGGAGATTGCCGGGTTACTAGACGCCAGGCAAATACTGACGGTCGCAAGAGAGTATGCCCAGTACTGGTGGCTGGCAGTAGTACTGATCCTGGCGCAAGCCCTGATGTTTACCTTTGCTCTCGCCGGGTCGATTTTCTTGTGGATTGCGGCACCGCTTTATACGCCTCCGATGGCGACCTTTATTCTTGCGGCAGGGGGCGCGCTGGGTGGTCTGGGTGCTTATTTTTTTTCAAATTATCTGTCGCAGGAATGGAAGGAAAAAGTCAAGGATTCAAGAACTTACAGAACGCTGCAGGCCCAGGAGAACTTTTTTACGCTGTTCGCGATGCGGGTTTTCCCGGCATTCCCCCACGCATTGGTCAATTACAGTGCGGGAATACTGAATGCAAGGCTAAGCCATTTTATCGCTGCGGCAATCCTGGGTATTTCCATCAAGTCCTATATTTATGCACGGGTTATTTACAGCGCCAGCAACTCGGCCTCACCGGGTGTGTTGCTGGATTTGACGGTGATTGGTCCCCTCGTGCTCCTGTCGGTCATCAGCGCTGCAGGCGTGTTCATCAAACACCGATTTTTAGATAAATAGCCGCGGCTTGTTCTTTCTTTTGCGCGGTCAGGATTCAGTTTTGTCCGGAGAGAAAATCGGTTCCAAACAACATAACGGCTATCGGAACCGGGGCCACCGACAATAGAATCGTAATCAGAAATCCCGGCACCGAGTAGAGTCGGCTAACACCTGCAAAAAGTGCGATACCGCCACCGCCGCCAATCAGATAATTACCGGGTATGTTTAAAGCAACCGCCAGCGCCAGGTAGCGATAGCGTAACAGTAACGGCAGGAAACGTTTGGGGGCTTTATCGGCCAGGTAGGTAAGCCTTTGTTTTTTGCTGAGCGGCTCAATCGTTTTGAGCAATTTGCTGGTCCGATTGAGTTTGATGTCTTTTGCGAGACGGACCAGTACGGATAAGGGTATTAGACGCCCCAGGATGAAACTCAGTGAAAGACCGGCAACAGTACACAGGTAGACTAGCAAGGCAATCGGTGGTCCTAGCATTACCAGGAGCCCAATGCCAATCTCGGCCCCGGGTACAAACGGAACGGCCAAAAGCAACGCATACAGGGTGGCCGATACCATAATGGTTCGATGCACGGCATCTTCGTTGCCAGGGCGAATCGGAAAGTGGAGCACCTCCATATAGTTACGGGCGAGAAGATTGGCCGCAATCAGCAGGGCAATTAAGCACACTACTTTTACGATTGCACTCCAGCGAATAGTGGTCGGCAATCGTAACTCAGGCATACTACTCGGTGCTTGCGGTCGATGCTGGCTTGTTGGTCAGTGTTCCTTCGAACTCAAAAGTATTCTCAACGGTCCAGTACCAGCGCTTTACTACCCAGGTCGATTTCCCTTTTATTCTGTCGCCCTCAATAGTACCTCGCCAGATAATCTTCGCATCTTTGTAGGGACATTCTGTCTCACTGATAAATTCTGTCCGGTCGCCATTTGAGCGCACAAAATAGGGTCGAGCAGGATACTTACACCTGAGTTCACACTCTTTCGAAACGAAGGTTCCATTTTCGAAAACGAATGAATCAGGGGTGTCCTTGGGCTTACCGTCCGGACCCAGAGCGCCGGTGAACGTCATACCGTCAAGTGGGCCCGGTATAGGCTTCTCTTGCAGGACTGGATTTTCCGCTGACTCGATGTTGCTGGCTGCAGATAACGAAGCCCAGCCGGCGAGCCAGACTAGAATAATCAATAACAGGCACGCATCGACTTTCGAGCTTTGCATACAATCGCTCGTGAAGCTTTCGACCTGCTTAACATGATCACGTTGCATATCAAAGGATAAAGCCTTTGCAGTTGCAGCCTGCACATTACTCCAATCGCTGTGGAATTTCAAAACTGGCGAGGGGCCGCTTTGGTATCGGGCCGCTATTTGCGGATATTGATTATTGCTTGAACCAGTTCTTATGCAGCGCGTTGATTACTTTATTGGGATAGACGGTTCGGCCGAGGCTACCATTATAACGTGCCAGCGCACGCCCTAGGTCGTGTGGTTCCATGTCCATGTAATAGCGCAATATGGTGCAGCCCATTCTCAGGTTGGTGCGTATCTTGAATAGATTTTGATCCGAGATTCCGATCTCGTCAAGCCAGAAAGGCATGATTTGCATCAGACCGCGGGCGCCAGAGACCGAGATTGCAAATTCATCAAAGCGACTTTCAACTTCGATTAATGCAAGCACCAGTTCGGGCTCGATACCCACGCGGCGAGCCTCGTAGTGAATTTGCTTGAGTAATTCGATGCGCACTTTCGGGTCTACGATAAACTTTTCGAGCCGGCGTGACATATCGAGCAGCCAGACCTGCGCATCGAAGCGATCTTCAAATCCCGAATCCGTTTCAATCGCCTTCTTAAGCAACTGAAGAAGCTCGGGGTCAGCCGAGGCATGGGCGGGATTGACCGCTGCCATTGCCAGCAGGGGCAGGGTTACGATGGCTGCGAGCCGTTTTAACCTGGGGTGCATTGGTCTGGATACAGATTATCGAGAAAGGCGGACAGCTCGGCGAGTGGAAGTTCCTGGGCAGTGTCATCCTTTCTACCCTTGTATTCGAACTGTTGTGCCGCGAGTCCGCGTTCGCTTAGCACGATGCGATGTGGAATTCCGATCAACTCCATGTCGGAAAATATCACTCCGGGACGCAGTGCTCGATCATTCAGCAATACTTCGAGTTCACGTTCCAGGCATTGCTGGTACAGTGTTTCAGTGGCCAGTCTGACGGGCTCTGATTTATGGTAATTGATCGGGCAGATTGCCAGTTGAAACGGCGCCAGCGCCGTCGGCCAGATTATTCCATGCTCGTCATGATTTTGCTCTATTGCGGCGGCAACCACGCGCGTGACGCCGATACCGTAGCAACCCATGAACGGGGCCACGCCTTTGCCCTGTTCATCAAGAACCGAGGCCTGCATGGAATCCGAGTATTTCTGGCCAAGCTGAAAGATATGACCCACCTCGATGCCGCGTAGAACTTTTAACTGCCCCGAACCACTCGGACTGGGATCACCATCGACCACGTTGCGAATGTCGACCGTTAGCGGCTCTTCGCAATCTCGCCCCCAGTTGGCGTTGATAAAATGTTTGTCGTTTTGATTCGCACCGCAGACAAAGTCGCTGACGGCTGCCGCACTGTGGTCAACGAAGGTTTTGATGCCTAATCCAATGGGACCGATCGAGCCGATATCGCTGCCGAGACTAGCACTGATTTGCTCGCGTTGAGCGAGTCGCAGGGGGCTTGCAACGCCATCGAGCTTTTCTGCCTTGAGCGCATTCAGATCGTGGTCACCGCGCAATACCAGGGCAACAAGTCCATTATCGTCGGCTTCGACGATCAGGGTTTTCATACATTGCTGCGCGCTCACGCCAAGTCCGCTGGCGAGATCTTCAATGGTGTACATTCCGGGCGTATCGACTGTCTGCATCTCTGCTCCGGGTGCTGCACGTTCGCTCGCGGGCGGCAATGCCTCAACGGTTTCAATATTGGCGGCAAAGTCACCCCGGTCTGAAAATGCGATCGCGTCTTCACCGGAATCGGCCAGAACGTGAAATTCCTGCGAAGTACTGCCGCCGATTGCGCCCGAGTCAGCGCTCACCGCGCGATAGTCGAGCCCGAAACGATCGAATATATTGATATAGGCCTGGTCCATGATTTCGTAGGAGCGCTGCATGCCATCCCGGTCGATATCGAAGGAGTAGGCGTCTTTCATAATAAATTCGCGCGAGCGCATAACCCCGAAACGAGGTCTGATCTCATCGCGGAACTTGGTCTGGATCTGGTAAAAATTGAGCGGTAACTGGCGGTAGCTGTTAACCTCGCGCCGGAATATGTCGGTCACGATTTCTTCATGCGTGGGCCCGATACAGGCATCCCGCTGGTGTCGATCCTGGAGTCGCAGCAACTCGGGTCCAAACTGGTCCCAGCGTCCCGATTCCTGCCACAATTCAGCCGGTTGAAACGAGGGCATCAATAATTCGAGTGCGCCGGCCCGGTCCATCTCCTCGCGAATGATTTGCTCTACCTTGCGTAATATTCGCAGTCCAAGCGGTAACCAGCTATAGATACCGGCAGCATGTCTGCGGATCATTCCAGCGCGCAGCATGAGCTGATGGCTGATGATTTCAGCATCGACCGGGGTTTCTTTAAGTGTTGCCAGGTGGAAGCAGGAAGCTCTCATAGGTATTCAAACGAGGTGCCGATGCACCTTACAATTAATTCGGCGCATTATAGAGATTCCACCAGCGGTTAACAGGGAATTAGGTAATAAAGTCCCTTTACTCGCAAAAGCGCTCGATGTCGGCTTCGCTTTGGGTCTTACGTTCTTCGATTTCCTCGCTTGTCATATAGCGTGTGCTACCGTCAACAGATCGAAGTTTGATGCGGTTACTGTTGTTAATAATCTTGAGATCCTCTTGCGCTTTTTCACAGGCTACCCGGGCCTGGTCTTCGGGGACATTTTCATTCTGAGCGGCATCGCCAGAGCCGCCCGCAGTCGCCTGGGAGCTATCGGGTGATGACAGCCGGGGCAGTGCTTTACCGGGATTACTCGGGGCTGATTGAACGCGAACGCCTTCAGTCTTGGCTGTAACGGGTGGTGCGTCACCGTAATGGGTATTGCCTTCCTCGTCGACCCACTTGTGAATCGTTCCCGCATTCAACGACATCGAGGTCAGTAACATCAGGTAAATCAAATAGCGCATGGTTTTCCCTGTTTCGCATTATTTATGGTCTACGAACCCAAAGAATAGTTGTCATCCAGATATTTACAATCTTTTTTTAATGTCATCCCTTAATCCCAGGACCCGTTTTTTGCGGCAATCATCAATGAAATTTATCTATCCTGTAGGTATCTATAAAAACAATATATAATGTCTTCCCGGACAAATGGGCTAACGTACGCTATGAGCGATCGCAGACTCAAGGTTTTCCACACTGTTTCCAAGTTGCTAAGTTTCACCAAGGCCGCCGAAGCGCTGCACATGACCCAGCCCGCCGTAACCTTCCAGGTACGTCAGCTCGAAGAGTACTTTAACACCCGCCTGTTTGATCGAACCCATAACAAGGTCAACCTGACGCCGGCCGGGGAGCGTGTTTCCGAGTTTGCGGAGCGCATTTTTGACCTGTATTCGGAGATGGAAAACACGGTTCGCGATTTGACGGGCGAGATCAGCGGTGCGCTGACCATTGGTGCAAGTACAACGATCGCCGAATACATGTTACCGGCATTGCTCGGGGAATTTAAAATTTGTTACCCGGATATCAACCTGCGTCTCAAAGTTTCAAATTCCGAAGGCATCGTATCGATGGTTGAGCACAACGTGATCGACCTTGGCGTGGTCGAGTCGCCGGTAAGCAACAAGAACCTGATTGTCGAAGTGTGCTATGACGATCAACTGGTTGTGATTACCGCGCCCGACCACGAACTCGCAAAACGCGGCGACAAGGTGAAGGCCTCCGATATTGTCAGGTACCCTTTTGTCAGCCGTGAAGAAGGTTCCGGCACGCGCGAGGTGATCATGCAATATTTCCTCGATCAAAAGATCAAACCCAGTGATTTGAACTTCAGTCTCGAACTCGGCAGTCCAGAGTCGATCAAGGGGGCAGTTGAGGCCGGCATGGGAATTACGATAATTTCTCGCTCGATCATCGGCAAGGAATTAAAATTGAACACGCTTTGTGAACTGCAACTTGATCCACCGTTGAGCCGACCTTTCTCCTTTGTTCGCCAGCGACAGAAATTTCGGGTCACGGTAATGGAGAAATTACTCGAGTTCGCTCGATCCTATTTCGAAGACAACAAGTAGCTTCAATTGAATCAAGCTTTGAGTAAAACTACGCGCCATGTTTGATATTTTACAACAGTGGTACCGCCGCCATTTCACCGATCCGCAAACCGTGATTTTCGCGTTTATACTGGTGTCCGGTGCGTTGCTAATATTTGTCCTGCATGCGCATCTACTGCCGATTCTTGTCGCGATGATTATTGCCTATCTGGCTGAAGGGTTGGTGGCGTGGTTGCATAAAATCAATCTTGGACGAACAGTAGCGGCGAGCGTTGTAACTGCACTCATGATTACGGCAATCATCCTCACGTTTTTCGTGTTATTGCCGCTGCTGTCCAAGCAGGTTACCGAATTGTTCCGCGAAATGCCGAACATGCTGAGTCAGGGCCAGCATTTGCTGCTGCAACTTCCCGAGCAATATCCTGATTACGTCTCTGCACAGCAGATCGAGGAAGTTCTGACTCTGGCACGCAACGAATTGACGTCTTTCGGGCAGCGCGCGGTGAGCATTTCGCTATCGTCAGTTGTCGGTGTAATCACCTTCCTCGTTTACATGATTTTACTGCCGCTGATGGTGTTCTTTTTTCTCAAAGACAAGGAACTGATTCTTCGCTGGCTCGCTGATTTTCTGCCTGAAGAGCGTCGATTATTGCGCACCGTCTGGGCGGAACTCGACATCAAGATTGCGAGTTACGTGCGCGGCAAGGTCATTGAGGTTTTGATTATCTGGGTGGCTACTTATATCGCATTTGCAATTATGGGGCTTAATTATGCGATGCTGCTCAGCCTTGCAGTCGGCCTGTCGGTTATTATTCCTTACGTCGGCGCCACCGTGGTTACGATTCCTGTCGCCCTGATCGCCTTTTTCCAATGGGGCTTCACTTCGGAGTTTGGCTGGTTGATGGTGATTTACGGTTTTGTCCAGTTTCTGGATGGTAACTTGCTGGTGCCTTTACTGTTCTCGGAAGTGGTCAATCTGCACCCCGTCGCGATCATTGTCGCGGTCGTATTTTTCGGCAGTTTATGGGGTGTGTGGGGTGTTTTCTTTGCGATCCCGCTGGCGACTTTAATCCAGGCAATTATCAAGGCCTGGCCATCCGATGATCTAATTGCTGAATAAGCAGCAAATTCTTGTACATTCACAGCAGTCTTTATAACATACGTCCCTTGATTGGCCATGGGAGAACCGGGGTTGTCCATGTTTAAAGGCAGTATCGTTGCACTGGTGACACCAATGCTCGACAAGGGAGATGTCGATTATACGGCGCTTGAAGCGCTCATCGAATTTCACGTTCGTGAAGGGACTCAGGCGCTCGTAATTGCCGGCACGACCGGTGAATCGGCAACTCTGAGCCCCGACGAACACTGTGACCTGTTACAAAAAAGCTACGAGATCATTAGTCAGCGCCTGCCGATGATTGCCGGCACCGGTGCCAATTCGACCGCCGAGGCTATCGAACTTACCCGTTGTGCGAAGTCGAGCCATGCGGAGGCCGCGCTGCTGGTATCTCCTTACTACAACAAGCCAACCCAGAAAGGCTTGATTTTGCATCACCAGGCGATCGCCACTGCAGTTGATATCCCGCAGATTCTTTACAATGTTCCGGGGCGCACCGCCTGTGACATGCAGGCCGATACCGTAGCCGAACTGGCTAAAGTCAGTAATATCGTAGGCATCAAGGAAGCGACTGGCAGCATGGACCGACTTGCCGATATCAAGCGTCAGGTTGACGATGATTTTGCTTTGTTAACCGGTGACGATTCGACGACCTGCGAGTTTATTTTAAACGGGGGTCATGGTGCGATTTCCGTAACCGCCAACGTGGTCCCTGCCAAAATGGCCAGGATGTGCCAGCTTGCTCTGGAAGGTAAGGAGAACGAGGCCCGCGCGGCGGATGCGGAAATTGCCGAATTACATCGGCTGTTGTTTATCGAGTCCAATCCAATACCTGTCAAGTGGGCGATTTCGCAGATGGGTTTCGGGGAGCTGAACCTGCGTTTACCGATGACAGTTTTAGACGAACAGTACCAGCAACCGCTACGCCAGGCCCTGGTCGCCTGCGGAGCGCTATGAAGTTAATTCCAGCGGTATCGGTTTTGCTACTTGCAGCATTGCTCGCGGCTTGCCAAGGCATGGGTGCGGATAAGCGTTATCTCGAAGCGTCGCTGGGTAGAAACCTGGAACTGCCTCCGGACCTGTCCGAAAATGAGGAAGGTTCCAGTTTTGAATTGCCGACTGGATTTTCTGGTAATGCGGACGGATCGACAGACAAAGTGCCGGTACTGGCGAGGGTAGAATCGCTGCGACTCGAGGGCAGCGGTGATCTTTACTGGCTGAATGTTGACGAGCCGGTCGATAATCTCTATCAGCTGGTTAAGATTTTCTGGTTTTCCGAAGGCTATCGCCTGGTAGTCGATGAACCGGTTATCGGAATTATGCAGACCGAATGGGTATTGACGGAACAGGGTACTAGTGAAGATGTCCGCCCGTGGTACCAGAGACTGTTCGCAAGCGACGACCTTTCCGCAAGCCAGGATCAATTTAAAACCAGGATCGAGCTAGATCCAAATGGGCAGGGTGGCCGGATCTATATCGCTCATCGTGGAACCGAGTATGTTCACGTGCTGGAAACCACCAGCCGAAGTCAAACGAAGGACGATAGCGACGGTAATCAATGGCGCTTTCGGCAACCCGAACCTGAACTCGAGATCGAAATGTTGTCACGCCTGATGATTTACCTCGGTCTGCAAAAAGCCGAGGTCGAGCAGCAAGTGGCGGATATAAAATTGCTTAGTCCAAGGGCTTTCCAACACATCGATCCAAGTGAAAAATCCCCATTCCTGATTGTAAAGGATCCATATCAGATCGCCTGGAATCGGATTTATCATCAACTTGAGCGCATGAATTTTGAAATCGAATCTGCGAAGTTTAAAAGAGGATTACTCCTAGAGGGCGTGATAATTGTCAATGCGCAGTTCTCCGAGAGTGAAGAGCAAAAAGGATTATTTTCTTTCTTCTCCAGTTCCAGTGAAAACGTTAAAAAACAAATCGTGGTGGTGTTGGCCGAAGAAACCCAT
Organism: Gammaproteobacteria bacterium; assembly: GCA_029862005.1. Lineage (NCBI taxonomy): Bacteria > Pseudomonadati > Pseudomonadota > Gammaproteobacteria > Gammaproteobacteria bacterium. The sequence continues at coordinate 136,497 of JAOTYD010000003.1, forward strand.
GAACACACCCGGGTAATGATCGAAACGAGCAGTGGAGATTTTGATACCTCTCCTGAGGGGGCGGCATTTCTGGACCTGTTATATCGGAATATCAGATAACATGCGTATTGCCTCGTTGGGAAGTGGCAGTCGGGGTAACGCGACCCTGGTACAGCACGAGCAAACAACACTGCTGGTTGATAACGGGTTTTCTTTAAAACAGTTTACGCAACGCCTCGAGCGATTCGAAATCGATCCCGGTTCGATAGACGCGGTGCTACTCACCCACGAACATGGCGATCACAGTGGTGGAATCGAGCGTCTTTGCAATAATCACAATATTCCGCTCTGGACTGCGGTGGGTACCGCTCGCGCCACGCTGCCACCCGATTTTCGCTACCATAGGCTGGTGGCCGGGCAAGCCGTTACCTTCGGCGGGATCGAGGTTTTGCCGATCACTGTGCCCCACGATGCCAGCGAGCCACTGCAGTTTATTTTTCATCAACTGGACAATGGTAAACGCTTAGGCATTCTCACCGATACCGGTCATGTAACAAGACACATCGTCGAGGCTTTCAGTCGTCTCAATGCGTTGTTACTCGAGTTTAACCATGATCCCGACTTGCTGGAAGCAGGACCGTATCCGGATATGGTGAAACAACGCGTCGGTGGAAATCTCGGACATTTATCAAATCATCAATCGATCGATTTACTGCGTCAGATAGATACCGCCAGTCTAAGCTGCCTGATTGCCGCCCATATTTCGGAAAAGAATAACAGGCCGATTATCGTCGATGAGTTGATTCGGGAGCTGGAAGATGTGCCGCCCCCGGTGCTGGCCAACCAAAACGAGGGTTTTGACTGGATATCGATTTAGGCTTTTTTATCGGCGTCCTTATCAAACTCGATCAGGGCATAAGCCGAGTGGTTGTGAATCGACTCAAAGTTTTCTGATTCGAGTACGTATTGCCGAATACGATCATCCTTGTTTAGTTCGCCCGCGATATCGCGCACCATGTCTTCGACAAACTTGGGATTATCATAGGCTCGCTCGGTCACGTATTTCTCATCGGGACGCTTGAGCAGGCCATAGAGCTCGCAAGAAGCCTGTTTTTCGACAATATCGATCAGTTCTTCTATCCAGATAAATCCGCTGGTTCTCGCATCAAGCGTGACATGTGAACGTTGATTGTGGGCACCATAATCCGAAATCGACTTGGAGCATGGGCACAGGCTGGTTACCGGAATCTGGACCCTGATGCGGGTGTTGGTGATGCCGGCATTTATTTCTCCAACCAGGGAAACCTCGTAGTCAAGCAGCGACTCGACCCCCGATACCGGTGCTTTCTTGTTTACGAAGTAGGGGAATTTCATTTCGATGTAGCCCGATTCGGCTTCGAGCAGTTCAGCCATTTCCCTGAGCATGTCGTTAAACGATGTATAGGATATTTCCTTCTCGTGATCGTTCAGTATCTTGACGAATCGCGACATGTGCGTGCCCTTGAACTGGTGCGGCAGGAAAACAAACATGCTGAAGGTTGCGATGGTATGTTGTTTGCCATCGGAGCGGTCTTTAACAATCACCGGATGGCGAATATCCTTGATTCCAACCTTGTTTATTGCGAGTTCGCGTGTATCCGCGGATCCCTGGACGTCGGGAATCGTCGAAATTGTTGACTGTGCTGGTTCACCATTCATGACTTGATCCTTAAGCTATAACTTTGCGCATCGCAGCAGTAGATTAGAATGCGTGATACACGGGATGGAAACTACCGGCATTGCAATAACCGAGTAAAATCGTAGGTTATTATACCGAGCGTATGGGGTAAGGCAAATGTTCATATTCGCTATTTTCCCTTTAACATTGCAGAATGTGATGGATAGCTGCGGTCCTCATCGCCGAATTATTGAGCACAGTCTGGAAGTTAACGAAATCGGTAATTTCGCCGGTTTGCTGAACCTGTCTGCGAGAGACGGGAATCAGGGATGAGGTATAAATCTATTGTTGTTATTATAAATTAAGCGGGTGAAACGTCTTCGGCCTGCGGGCCCTTTGCGCCATCCGTAACTTTCATCGTTACGGCCTGACCTTGCTGAAGCGTCTTATGACCTTCAGACTGAATGGCGCTGTAATGAACAAAAACGTCTTTTCCACCTTCTTGCGAAATAAAACCATAGCCCTTGGCATCGTTAAACCATTTAACTGTGCCAGATACTGTTTCAGACATAACATTACTCTGTAGCTTGTTGATATTTATGTCGATTTTTACTACTCGACATCGCACATTGTAGGATAAACCTTATGCGGACGCCATTATTTAAACCAGGCGGTGCGAAACCTATACAATGCTACCCGAATTCGGCGGTTCAGATTTTCTTCTGTTGTCGCGGCAGCCTGTCTAGCTACGGGTAAACTCGACGATAGAATTGCGTATCGTATCGGCATCGAGCCCGTAATCTTTCAGTATCTGTTCCCGGCTCCCCTGGGAGGGGAACTCGTCGTTGAGCCCCAGGCGCAACAGTGGAGTGTTGATCTTTTCCTGGTTCAGGTACTCGAGAACAGCCGAGCCTGCGCCACCGGCAATACTGGCATCTTCCAGTGTTACCAGGAAATCGTGGTTGGCGGCCAGGTCTTTTATCAGTGTTTCGTCAAGCGGTTTGATAAAACGCATGTTAACGAGACTGATATCGAGATCGTCGGCGATTGGTTGCGCAATGTTGAAAAGACTGCCAAATACCAGTAGTGCGGTTTGTTTCCCGACTCTTGTCTGTATCGCCTTTCCGATTTCAGCGTCAATGTCAGTATTCACTGCCGAGGGTTGTGCGACGCTGTCTCTCGGGTATCGCACCATGGCCGGCCCGGGATATTGATATGCAGTGTTGAGCAACTCGAACATATCTTCACCGTTTGCGGGAGCCATCATGATGACGTTCGGGACACACCGAGCAAAGGCAACATCAAAATTACCGGTATGAGTGGCGCCGTCGGCACCAACAACACCGGCTCGGTCAACCGCAAAAGTTACATCGAGATTCTGTACTGCCACGTCGTGAACAAACTGGTCATAGCCGCGTTGCAGGAAGGTTGAGTAAATCGCAACCACGGGTTTGAGGCCCTCACAGGCCATCCCGGCGGCGAGAGTTATCGAATGTTGTTCGGCGATGCCGACATCATGGTAACGCTCCGGTATCTCCTGTGAAAACCTGACCAGTCCCGAGCCTTCCCGCATTGCCGGCGTAATCGCATGCAGCTTCGGCTCTGCATGGCCTTTGGCAACCAGCCAGTCGGAAAATATATTGGTATATGACTGCAGGCCTGGTTTGCTCGAGGACTTGACTTCGCCGGTTTCCGGGTCAAAGGGACCCACGCCGTGAAACTTGCAGGCATCTTCCTCGGCCGGGGCATAGCCCTTACCTTTGCGGGTGACGATGTGGAGCATCCGCGGCCCGGGTATTTGCTGTAAATTCCGGATAAGGGATAGCAGGTCTTTCAGATTGTGGCCATCGATCGGTCCGAAATAAGAGAAACCGAGTTCTTCAAACAGGGTTCCCGGCGTTACCATGCCCTTGACGTGTTCCTCGGCGCGCTTGGCCAATTCCCAGGCACTGGGAATCCTTTTCAACACTTTTTTACTGCCCGAACGCAGGCTCGAGTAAATCTTGCCCGACCAGATACTGGACAGGTATTTTGACATGGCGCCGACATTGGGCGAAATCGACATTTCGTTGTCATTTAAGATGACCAGCAGGTTATTGTCGATGGCGCCGCCGTGGTTGAGTGCCTCGTAGGCCATGCCGGCAGTCATGCCACCGTCACCGATGATAGCCACGTTCTTACGTTCGATCGCTTGCGCGTGCGAAGCAATCTCCATACCCAGCGCGGCGCTGATTGATGTACTGGAATGACCGGCACCAAAATGATCATATTCCGACTCGGTAATTTTAGGAAAACCCGACAGGCCACCCTGCTGTCGCATTCCCGCCATTTGATCGCGTCGACCGGTTAGTATCTTGTGCGGGTAGCATTGATGGCCAACGTCCCAGACCAGTCGGTCATGCGGTGTATCGAACAGGTAATGCAGCGCAATCGTGATTTCCACCGATCCCAGTCCTGAGGCGAGGTGACCGCCGGTGCGCGCCAGGCTTTGTAACAGGAAAGCGCGGATTTCGTCAGCCAGCTCTGGAAGTTGCGCTTCATCCAGTTCGCGTAAATCCGCAGGGTTGTCGATCTGCGCCAGAATCGGGAAGGTATCGCTTAATTTAGTCAAAGAATTGCTATCCGGCATGAGATTACGGTTAGTTTTTCCGCTCGACGAACCAGGCCGAAATATACCTTAAAATGTCGGCTTCCTCACCAAATATCGATAGGGCCTCTAGCGCGTTCTGATGCAACTCCTGGGCTTTTTCATAAGACGCCTCGAGACCGATGATCGAAGGGAAGGTCGGTTTATTTTTGGCGCTGTCAGATCCTTGCGTCTTCCCGAGCATCTCGGTATCGCCAATAACATCGAGGATATCATCCTGAACCTGGAACGACAGGCCGATGCACTTGGAATACGAATCGAGCGCTTTGAATTGCTGCCGGGTCAGGTTGTTTGTGCTGTACGCCACCAGTTGTACACAGGTACGAATCAGGGCGCCGGTCTTATGGATGTGCATGGTTTCAAGTTCCGCGATGTTCAGCGTTTTACCAACCGCGGCCAGATCGATTGCCTGGCCGCCCGCCATACCGCGTGAGCCTGAGAACAGGGATAGTTTTTCGATCATTTGCAAACGAGCCGCCGGGTCATCGACCATTTCTGGATCATGGCTTATGATGTAAAATGCTAGCGCCTGCAATGCGTCTCCCGCGAGTATGGCAGTGGCTTCATCGAACTCGCGATGACAGGTGGGGCGACCACGTCGCAGGTCATCATCGTCCATCGCCGGCAGGTCGTCATGGATCAGTGAATAGGCATGAATGATTTCAACTGCAGCGGCCACGCCATCGACTCGTTCCAGTTCGATGCCGAGCGCCGACGCCGTTGCGTACACCAGGATTGGTCGCACCCTTTTTCCCGGGGCCAGCACCGCGTATCGCATTGCCCGGTGCAACCGCAATGGATAAACGTCGGCCCTGGGAAGCCAGTTATCGAGCGCGGTGTCTACTCTTTGCTGGAATTCTTCAACCAGGGACTCGAAGACCTGGGCATCAATCTTCATCAATGTCTTCGAAGGGAACGGTTTGCTGCAGGCCGTTTTTTTCGATTAATTGTTCGACGCGCAGTTCGGCATTAGCAAGGGTATCCTGGCAAGTCTTTGCGAGTTTGATACCCTTTTCGAATTGCTCGAGTGACTCTTCCAGACCCAGTTCGCCGGATTCCATGTTGCCGACTATTTTTTCCAGGTGCTGCAGGGATTTTTCGAAATCTTTGAGTTTGTCTTTGTTTTCAGTCATTTTATTGCTCGCATTCGAATCAGCGCATTATAGTGTATCCAGGGTATCAGCTAAATGACTGACCGGTATTAACTTCAGGTTATCAAACAATCCGCTTTTCGGCATGTTGGCCTGTGGAATGATTGCCGTCTTGAATCCATGTTTACTGGCCTCGCGCAGGCGCTCTTCGCCATTGGGTACGGGCCTGATTTCACCGGATAATCCGACTTCGCCAAAGACCAGTGAGTGCCGGTTCAAGGGGCGATCACGATAACTGGACAATATCGCAAGCAAGATCGCGAGATCTGCTGCCGTTTCGGTGATGCGTACACCCCCGACCGCATTGATAAAAACGTCCTGGTCAAAGAGTGGAACACTGCCGTGGCGCTGCAAAATAGCGATCAGCATAGCCAGTCGATTTGATTCGAGGCCCACGCTGAGTCGCCGTGGCTGGCCACCGTGGCATTCACTGACCAACGCCTGAATTTCGACCAGGAAAGGGCGTGTACCCTCGCGCGACACCATGATTACGCTGCCCGATACGGGCTGATCGTGCTGGGCCAGGAATATCGCCGAAGGATTACTGACCGGCTTCAGACCCTCGTCAGTCATCGCGAAGATACCGAGTTCGTTGATTGCGCCAAATCGATTCTTGACCGCGCGAATCACGCGGTAGCGGGTCGAAGCATCGCCTTCAAAGTAAAGCACGGTATCGACCATGTGCTCCAGTACCCGCGGCCCGGCAAGCTGACCTTCCTTGGTCACATGACCGACCAGGACGATGGCGACATTGGATTGCTTGGCAAACCTTACCAGCATGGCGGTACTCTCCCTGACCTGGCTGACCGAGCCCGGCGCCGATTGCAGGCTGCTGCTGAATATTGTCTGGATCGAATCGATGACCATGACCGCGGGCTTGATCTTGCCAGCCTGCTGGATGATATCTTCTACACAGGTCGAGCTGAGTAATTTCATGTTGTCAGCCGGGATACGCAGACGGGTGGCGCGCAAGCTGATCTGCTGGGGCGATTCTTCGCCGGTGACGTACAGCGCTTCGTGATCCTGGCTGATCAGGGTCAGGCACTGCAACAAGATTGTAGACTTGCCGATTCCCGGATCTCCACCGAGCAGCACGACCGAACCTTCTACCAGGCCCCCACCCAGTACGCGGTCGAGTTCATCGATCTGGGTGCCGAAACGAGGCGTTTCGCTGACGGGAACCTGGTTGAGGGTAAACACTTCGGCCCCACCGGCAATCCCATGCCAACTAGCCCTGCTTCCCGGGCTCGACGGTAAGACCGGAATCTCCTCGATACTATTCCAGCTTTTACAGTCGGGGCATTGCCCTGACCATTTGGGTAACGCGGCTGCGCATTCCCGACACTGAAACAGTGCATTTTGCCTAGCCATCGGGCGATGGCTCGGATTTTATATCGGTCGTATCCTGATCCGGCAGCAGGGAGATACGGGCGGTTTTAACCATGTTGTTTTTGACCTGCATAATTTCGATCGGGTAATCGTTTATTTTCAAGCTGGTGCCGGCTTCCGGAATGAATTCCATGTGCTCCAGAATCAGTCCATTCAGGGTTCGAGGGCCCTCGGTCGGCAGGTCGATGTCCAGCTGTCGGTTGATGTCACGGATATGAGTCGAGCCATCGATCAGGAGACTGCCGTCGACATCCCGGAAAAAGTCCTGGTGCAGGGCGCTGGGGTCGGTGGTGAACTCACCGACAATTTCTTCCAGGATATCCTCTATTGTTACCAGCCCCTGGATATCGCCGAATTCATCGACTACAAACCCGATGCGCCGCTTGTTCTTGCGAAAGTTCAGGAGCTGCGTCGTCAGCGCGGTTCCTTCTGGTATGAAGTATCCCTCGCGGGTCAGGTCGACCAGGCTTTCCGCATCAAATTCATCTTTCAACAGCAGCGGTAAAATCTTGCGCATTAACGCGATACCGATCAGGTTGTCGATATTTCCCGAGTAAATGGGTATGCGCGTATAAGACAGGTTGGTGATGAGTTTAAGGGTTTCGTGCCAGTCATCTTCCAGATCGATACCGATGATTTCGCTGCGCGGCACCATGATGTCGTCCACGGTCACCTTTTCCAGGTCAAGAATACTGAGCAGCATATCCCGGTGTGAATCCGGAATCAGGCCGCCGGTTTCATCTACTGCAACCCGTAATTCTGCCGAGGTGAGCGCGTCGTTATCGGCATCCTTGCCGGTCAACATAAACAGCCTCAGTACCAGTTTCGCGAGCCAGTCGATAATCACGACCACGGGGTAAGCTATCTTTGATAATGGTCGGTACACGTAGGCCGCTGGGAACGCTATTTTCTCGGGTCTGGTCGCCGCCAGGGTTTTTGGCGTTACCTCGGCAAACAGCAGTAATATCAGCGTTAAAACGCCTGCGGCGATGGCGATACCCGCCTCGCCGTAAAGGCGATATCCGATATAGGTCGCCAGCTGGGTAATCAGTATATTGATGAAATTATTGCCCAGCAGTATTAACGTGATAAGCTTGTCGGGGTTTTTCAACAGCTCTACAGCGCGGATTGCTCCGCCATGATCTTTGGCAGCCAGGTGCTTGAGACGATAACGATTCAAGCTCATCAACCCGGTTTCCGAACCGGAAAAAAAGCCGGATAGCAGGATCAGTGTGACGAATGCGATGAACAGCCAGTATAAGGGGATTTCGTTCAACTAGGTTTGTCGTCGATATTTAAAGGATAAACTCAAGCACCAGCTTGCTGCCGAAGAATGCAAGCATCAGGAAAGCAAATGCCGACAGGGTCCAGCGAATCGCGGTTTTACCGCGCCAGCCAAACTTTAATCGGCCGAATAGCAAAATCCCGAGAATGATCCAACCGATAATCGATAACACGGTCTTGTGGACCAGGTGCTGCGCAAATATATCTTCCAGGTAGACGAAACCGGTTAACAATGAAGCACTGAGGCAGATGAAACCGAAGCCGAGAAACTGGAACAGCAGGGTTTCCATATCATGCAAAGGTGGCAGATGACGGATGAAGCCGCCGGGGTGATGTTGTCGAATCGAGTGATCCTGGTAGGCCAGTAATGCCGCCTGGAAGGCGCCCAGCGTTATCAGGCTGTAGGCGATTACCGACACCATGATGTGCCCCTTGATTTCACTGTCACTGATGACTATCAGATGATCGGCAAAATGCAGGCTGGCGACCATACTGGCGCATCCACTGATCGGAAACACAACGATGCCGAGGCTTTCGATACGACGGTAAATGCAGCTTAGGATAATCTGGATCGAGATCAGCCATCCGATTAACGAAAAGGCGGCGAAAAAGCCGAGATTGAGGCCTTGAGACAGGATGATTATTTCATTCATTGCCATCGCTTGCAGCAGCATCGCGACGACGGCGGGTGACAGCGCAACCCAGCGCTGGTGTTGCTCGGTACCCAGCTGTTTGAAAATTAAAAAAGCAGACAAGCAATAGAAAAAGACGGCGAGCGCACTTGCGGTGATGGGCGACATGGCTTTCGATCAGTAGCTCAAGATTGAAGTGTAACTGAAAATTCGGATGGTCGCACTAGCGTGCAATGCCTATTCCCGTTAATAAATTGGTTCAGATATCACGAGTTGGCGCGAAATTTTACGTGACGCCAGGTAACAGCAACCCGTTTTTTTTCACCCCCGGAGATTGCCATTTACCCCCGGGTTGTAAATAATTGCACAATTCCGTTGTCTGTTTGCTATAAATTCCGCAGTGAAGCAGGAAGTTTCACCTTCGTTATTCTGAGACGCTTTACCGAACTGCATGCAAATTAAAATACTGGGCTGGGCGGGTGGAATCGGCGCAAACCTGCGAACGACTTCCTTCCTGATAGATGACGATTTGTTAGTTGATGCCGGGACTGGTCTGGGCGATCTGCCGCTCAACCAGATGACGGGAATCCGCCGTATATTTCTGACGCATTCGCACATGGATCATGTGGTTGGATTGCCATTGCTCGCGGACAGTATGTACGGCGTCCACGATGAACCCGTTGTGGTTTATGCGCAGGAACAAACCATTGAGGCCTTGAAGTCTCACATCTTCAACTGGATCATCTGGCCGGATTTTTCCGAGTTGCCATCGAAGGAGAATCCTTCGATTAAATTTGAGGTCATGAATCCGGGTGACAAGGTAAATATCAGGTCTCGTGAAATCGAAATGATCCAGGTTAACCATACGGTCCCCGGCGTGGGTTTTTGCCTTGCGGACGATCAAGCCACCGTTGCCTTTAGCGGCGACACCACGACCAATGATAATCTCTGGGATGTACTGAATGGCTACGACAAGATCGACTTGTTGTTTGTCGAGGCTGCATTTCCGGATAATGATCTGGAAATCAGCAAGATTTCAAAGCATTACTGTCCCAGGCTCCTGGGTGAGGATGTTTTAAAAATGAAACATCGCCCCGACATCTGGCTGACCCATTTCAAACCGGGCGACGAAGAGCTGATTTACCAGGAATGTGTCGATGCGATGGCTGATTTCAATGTGCACCAGCTGAAAGGTGGTGAAATTTTCAAATTCTGACGGGTTTCCGAATAAACCCGCTGGTATAATCCGGCCTTTGCATAGCCTCGAGGCCACTTCATGTTCGAGAACCTGACCGACCGTTTATCCAAAACGCTGCAAGACCTGCGTGGCCGGGGCCGTCTCACCGAAGATAATATTCGGGATAGCCTGCGCGAGGTTCGCATGGCATTGCTCGAGGCCGATGTCGCGCTTCCGGTCGTCAAGGAGTTTATCGAGGCCGTACGGGTCAAGGCGCTGGGTCAGGATGTTATCGCGAGCATCTCGCCCGGGCAGGTGCTGATCAAGGTCGTTAACGACGAGCTGGTCTCGATCATGGGAGAATCCCAGTCGGTTATTGATCTGAATCATAAACCACCCGTGGTCGTATTGATGGCAGGACTGCAGGGAGCAGGTAAGACCACGACCGCGGCTAAACTTGCACGCAGGTTACGGGAGGTTGAGAAAAAGTCGGTGATGGTAGCCAGTGCCGACGTGTATCGTCCGGCCGCGATCGAACAGCTGAAAACGCTTGCGGCTGAAGTCGATGTCGAATTCCATCCCAGTAGTAGTGCGCAGAAACCGGTTGCAATCGCGCAAGAGGCCCTTTCTGCGGCCACCACCGCCGGTGTTGACGTATTAATCCTCGACACCGCGGGGCGACTGGCCATCGATACGCAAATGATGGATGAAATCCGTGCTATCCATGACGCGGTGGATCCGATCGAAACCCTGTTTGTCGTCGACAGCATGACTGGACAGGATGCCGCCAATACCGCTAAAGCGTTTAATGACGCGCTGCCGCTGAGCGGGGTGGTGCTCACCAAGATCGATGGTGATGCGCGTGGTGGTGCAGCCCTGTCGGTCCGGTACATTACCGGCAAGCCGATCAAGTTTATCGGCTCCGGTGAAAAAACGGATGCGCTGGAAGCATTCCATCCGGACCGTATCGCCTCTCGCATTCTCGGAATGGGCGACATCCTGTCGCTGGTGGAACAGGCACATGAAAAAGTTGATCAGGAAAAAGCGGAGAAACTGGCACGTAAAGTCAAGAAGGGCAAGGGTTTTGACCTTGAGGACCTGCGTGACCAGTTTACCCAGATGGAAAAAATGGGCGGACTGGGAAACCTGATCGACAAGTTACCGGGAATGGGGACTGGCGTCGCGCAGGCGATGCAGAATCCTCAGCATGCCAGTCAGATGAAACGCATGGTCGCGATCATCGATTCGATGACACCGCTCGAGCGGCGCCGGCCCGACGTGATCAATGGATCGCGCAAACGCAGGGTTGCGCAGGGATCCGGAACTCAGATCCAGGACGTCAACCGTCTGCTCAAACAGCATAAACAAATGCAGCGCATGATGAAAAAGATGGGTAGCAAGGGCGGTATGGCGAACATGATGCGGGGAATGAAAGGCAGGCTTCCACCCGGTGGAATGCCCTTTTAAAGTCACGCTTTATTAACAATAGCCGCGTCAGCATCGTGCTCGAACGAGCGCCTGTTATCTATACGCAGGTCCCGCGCGCGCTGCTTCCTTGCGGTTGCTGAAAAATCACGACAGGGCATTCCTGGAAATATCCTCATAAAAACAGGGTTTTAAGACTTCACAGGCGGGTTTATTTAGGTACAATACGCGGTCTTCTGACCTGAGGGTCAGTGGCAAACTGTTGTCTGATGACAGGTAGCAGGTGTTCGGGGTCGATCTTCGGATTCGATTATTATTGGAGATTTTGTATGGTTTCAATTCGATTGGCACGCGGTGGCTCTAAAAGACGCCCGTTTTATCACGTTGTGGTAAGCGACAGCCGTCGCGCGCGCGATGGCCGCTACATAGAGCGCGTCGGTTTCTTCAATCCCCAGGCCCGTGGCCAGGAGCAGGAGCTGAAACTCGACGATAGTCGGATCGATTACTGGATTTCTCAGGGTGCGAAGCCCAGTGAGCGCGTCGCCAGTTTGATCAAGGGAGCACGCAAAGCTGCGGCTTAAGTAGGCATGGGCCAACACGATGATGATCTGATCTGTGTTGGGCACATCCTGGGTTCGCAAGGATTAAAAGGCTGGGTCAGGGTGTTTTCGAACACGAGCCCACGCGAGAACATCGTAAGTTACGGTCCCTGGTATATCGAACAGGGTAAAGAACTCAAAGTGACGTCGGTGACGGGACGTTTGCAGGGCAAGAACGTGGTCGCGAGACTTGAGGGAATCGAGGACCGAACCCAGGCAGATGAGTTGATCGGTTGCCGGATTTTCATAAAACCGGAACAATTACCCAGCCTGGAAGCCGGGGAATACTACTGGTCCGACCTGGTCGGGTTATCGGTGGAAACGCTCGAGGGCGACCCGCTCGGAGAGGTCGCCTCGATGATGGAAACCGGCGCAGACGATGTGATGGTATTAAAAGGAGAGCGCGAGCGCTTAATACCGTTTGTAATGGATCAGATTGTCAGGGAGGTTGACCTGGTAAACCGGCGTCTGGTGGTTGACTGGTCACCCGAGTACTGAGATGCGAATCGATGTAATCACGCTGTTTCCCGAGCTGGTCGAACAGGTGATAAGTTGCGGGGTTGTCGGGCGCGCCGCCGAGCAGAAATTGCTCGAGCTGTGTTGCTGGAATCCGCGCGACTATACCCGGGACAGGCACCGCTCGGTCGATGATCGGCCTTACGGTGGGGGCCCGGGAATGTTAATGAAGGTACAGCCGCTGCAGGACGCAATCGGCGCAGTACGGGAACAGAATCCTGATGCCCGTCTGGTGTACCTTAGCCCGCAGGGTGAGTTGCTTAAGCAGCAAAAACTGGCCCGGCAGGTGGAACTTGGATCGGTTATTTTTTTATGCGGTCGCTACGAGGGTATCGATGAGCGCCTGATCCAGCGGGAAGTGGACGAAGAATGGTCTATTGGTGATTATGTCATCAGTGGAGGAGAGCTCGCAGCGATGGTCTGTATCGATGCGATGACCCGACTGATACCGGGCGCACTCGGACATGAGGACTCGGCGCAGCAGGATTCGTTTAGCGCCGGTTTACTGGATTACCCGCATTACACGCGGCCAGAGAACTACCTGGGAGATAGCGTTCCAGAGGTGTTGTTAAACGGCAACCACCGTGAAATTGACGCCTGGCGTGAGCAACAGGCACTCGGGCGCACCTGGCAGCGGCGGCCCGATCTGCTGCAACAGATCAGGCTTGATACGAGACAACAGGCTTTGCTGGATGCTTACATCAGCGAGGCTGAAAGGACTCGCAAGCGGTAAATTACACCGCGTAGAACTTGAGTTATTTGAGGAATTGACATGAGCAACATAATTGCACAACTCGATGCGGAACAGATGAGGTCTGATATTCCTGCATTTTCGCCCGGGGATATCGTGATCGTTCAGGTGCGCGTAAAAGAGGGAGCACGAGAGCGTTTGCAGGCTTATGAGGGTGTCGTAATTGCGAAGCGAAATCGCGGTATTAACTCGGCTTTCACGGTACGCAAGATCTCCCACGGCGAGGGTGTAGAACGTGTTTTCCAGACCCATAGCCCCCTGATTGCAGAGATCAAGGTGAAGCGACGCGGAAAGGTTCGGCGCGCCAAGCTGTATTACCTGCGTGGGCGTACGGGCAAAGCAGCGCGCATTCGGGAAAAGTTGTAGACCCTTTCGTTGCGAAAATGCTGGACAAAAAGCGTGTATGCCCGGGCTGCACGCTTTTTTTATGGCAGTTAACCAGCTGATGCTCAGTTCAAGAATATTACTCTTCGTCGCAGTGGGCCTGGGATTGTTATCCCCGGTTACTGCTGACGAACGACTCGACCTGTTGAAGAATATTTCAGCTGCGGGCGCTCCCGGGCTGACTTTGAAAATGCTCGACCAGGCCCAACCCAGCGTTGATGATGATTTGTACGAGTGGATACTCTGGGAGCAGGAACGACTGGCAATATTATCACAATGGCAGCAGTGGGATCAGTTGCTGATCCGCATCGAGGGATTGCCACATGATGTCCCTAATCAATTCAAGCATCAGGTTGTGACTTACCAGGCAAAGGCTTTTTTTGAACTTGGCCAAACCGCAACCGCGCGCCAGGTGCTGCGACAACAACTCTGGCAGGCTTCGGCCGGTGAGTCGGGCGAATACGAGACATGGCGCCGACAAGTCATTGAAACCTACATCGAAGATGGCCGTATCGAGGAAGCACGAATTGCGATGCTCCGCTTCGACCAGGATTTCGACAGTACCGATCTGGACTGGTTGCTGTTGCGCGCAAGGGTATTAATTGATTCAGGCCGTTATGAACAGGCGATCCTTATTTTACAGGGACAGGAAGCCTGGCAGGCAAGGTTGACCAGCATGCTGGCCAGTTTCAGATTGGATCAGATCGACAAGGCTGAACTCTGGCAGCAGGTTAAAAAGCGCAGCGAAAACAAAGCGGTCGGCGCCGAAGAACGAGCGACATTATGGGCACTGGGATACTTTGCCACCGAGCGGATGTCGCCGGTGGATCGCGTGGTTGCCTTGGAATCGTTATTTCGAATCGGGGTGCAGTCACCTCTGCGGCTATTCCAGATACCCGTCGACAGGTTGTGGCAGGCCTACCTTGAATATGCTGAACTGGTGGGCAATCGATCCGAACTGTTGCTCGGGGCAGATGATCAATGGTTGGAGATGGCGACCAAGTCGAGCAAGGTAACCCCGGTTAAGTCACGCTCCCTGTTCGCAATGCTGATATTGCAATCAGCAGAAAATGAGACTTTGAATCTGGCAGCCGCTGGTTATATGGATACGTTTGCCGAGGTTGACGAAGCGGAACGTAATCTGCTGGAGAATCTGTTCAATCGAAGCGAGATCTTTTCCAACGCGCGCAAGATTCCGCATGGGATACGCTATCAGCTCGTTGATCTGGCGTTGAAATCAACTGATATAGAAGAAGCGACACGCCTGATGTCAGGCCTGAACTCCTTCCCCGAGGGCACAAGTCGATTCGATTGGCAATTACGTCAATCCCGGGTGCTGATACTGGGTGGACGATACGAGGAAGGAAACCAGGTACTACAAAATCTGATTCGGGAGTATCGCGAAGTCGAGCCTGCAGCAACCGACCGAATTCTGCAAGTCCTGTTCGATCTCCAAACCGTGAACCTGCATGAAGACGCGATTACCCATTTCAATCGGCTATTGAGTCTCGAGATCGAACCCAAGCAGCGACGCGAGATTTTATACTGGATCGCGGACTCCTACCGCGGCCTGAAGCAGTTCGACCAGGCGGCTCTGCTGTATCTACAGTCCGCGATGCTGCCGGCGCCGGACTCGATGGATCCCTGGGCTCAGACCGCCAGATTCAACGCGGCAGAAAGCCTGCAGGAGTCCGGCCTGGTCGATGATGCGCGCAGGATTTACAAGGAATTGCTGAGCGTTATCGATGATGCCGCCCGACGCTCCATTTTGAATCACAAGATCCAGCAATTGTGGCTGAATCAGAGCGTTCAGTAGAAGAGACAGGCTCAATGTCAGCCAAAATTCGATGCCATCACGCTTGAAAATATGCCTCGATAACCGCATATAGTTGCGTTAATTATCACCTTCCAGTCGGAGAAAACGAGCTATGACTGCAACCGCAAATACTGAAACCCGGGGCTTTGAAACCGAAGTTAACCAGCTGCTGGATCTGATGATTCATTCGCTGTACTCGAACAAGGAAATATTCCTGCGTGAACTAATATCGAATGCCTCTGATGCCTGCGATCGATTACGCTTCACCGCGATATCGGATGCCAGTCTTTACGAAGAAGACATCGAACTCAAGATCAAGATCAGTTACGACAAGGACAACCGTACGATAACGATTAGTGATAACGGTATCGGTATGACGCGCGAAGAAGTCATCGATCATATTGGTACTATCGCGAAATCCGGAACCCGCGCATTTCTCGATTCGATTACCGGCGATGAGAAAAAGGACGCCAAGCTTATCGGCCAGTTCGGCGTTGGATTTTACTCGTCTTTCATCGTCGCGGAAGAAGTCACCTTGCGCACCCGCAAAGCGGGTGACAAATCCGACCAGGGTGTCGAGTGGGTGTCGCAGGGGAAAGGTGAATATAGTATTGCTTCAATCGATAAACCGGGCCGCGGTACCGAAGTAACCCTCAAGCTGCGCGAAAGTGAAGACGAGTTTCTAAACGACTGGAAACTGCGTTCGATTATTACCGCCTACTCGGATCATATCGATTTCCCGGTGGTCATGGATAAAACGGTTGAGCCTGAAGAGGATGATGGCGAAACCGTGGTTGAAGAAGAGATGGTTAACCAGGCCTCGGCGCTGTGGACCCGCCCCAGGTCTGAAATCAAGGACGAGGAATACAAGGAGTTCTACAAGCACGTTGCACATGATTTTGAGGATCCGATTGACTGGATTCACAATCGTGTCGAAGGCACGAATGAGTACACCTCCTTACTCTATATTCCCGCGCGGGCGCCGTTTGACCTTTACGACCGCGAATCCCGCTCAGGTATCAAGCTTTACGTGCAGCGCGTGTTTATCATGGAAGATGCCGAAAAACTGATGCCCCGCTACCTGCGATTCGTTCGCGGTGTGATCGATTCCAGCAATTTGCCACTCAATATATCGCGCGAAATGCTGCAGGGTAGCAAGATTATCGACAGTATTCGCAGCGGCTCGGTCAAGAAAGTATTGGGCATGCTCGAAAAAATGGCCAGGAATGATCCCGAGAAATATCAGAAATTCTGGAAGGAATTTGGCAAGGTAATAAAGGAAGGCCCAGCCGAAGATTTCGCTAATCGAGAAACAATCGGTAAATTGCTGCGTTTTTCGACAACGCATACCGGTGATGAAGAGCAAACTGTTTCACTGGACGACTATATCGGGCGTATGCAGAAAGACCAGGACAAGATCTACTACATTGCAGCCGACTCCCACGCGGCCGCCAGCAACAGCCCGCACCTGGAAATCTTTCGCAAGAAGGGAGTCGAGGTATTACTGCTTTCGGATCGGGTCGATGAATGGTTGACTTCCCACCTGATGGAATACGGGGGCAAGAAATTGCAATCGGTCGCGAAAGGAGAACTCGACCTGGGTGACGATGAAACTTCGGAGCAAGAGCTCGAAAAGAAGGCAAAATCAGCTGAGAAACTGCTCAAACGAATGAAGGATGCGCTCGCTGAAAAAGCCGCTGATGTTCGCGTTACCAATCGCCTGACTGATTCACCGGCCTGCATCGTGCTCAATGAGCAGGACATGGCCATGCATATGCAGCGCATCCTCAAGGAAGCGGGGCATGATTTGCCGAGTTCCAAGCCGATTCTGGAGATCAATACGGATCACCCGATCGTTAAGAAGCTCGATGCCGAAAAATCTAAGAAGAAGTTCGCAGACTGGTCTAGTATCTTATTTGATCAGGCATTGCTGGCTGAGGGTGGCCAACTGGATGACCCCGCCGGTTTTGTCGCTAAGCTGAATAAGATGTTGGTAACCATTGCCAGATAACACGACGATTCGAAAATTTATCCGTCACCCCGCAGGCGTACCGATAGAGGTTTCGCTGGACTGGGCGGAAGATGAAAACGACGAGACCGTAGACCAGACCATAACCAACGTCAGTCTTGGCGGTCTCGCGTTTGTTTCTCATAAACCGATCGAGTTGCTGGAGCGTGTCAGGATCTGCATCCCGGTACTAAACGAGGAAAATTACCTGGTCGGTAATGTTGTCTGGTGTGAAAAGGCGGGTAGTGGTTACGAAATTGGTATCGAGTTCGAAAAATCCAGGGATGCGTTTCGATTGCGAATGATTGAACAAATTTGCCACATCGAGCACTATCGCAAGGAAATCGCGAGACTGGAAGGGCGCGAGCTAAATCCCCAGGAAGCCGCCAAGGAGTGGATTACCAAGTACGCCGGCGAATTCCCGGCACTCTAAACCGCTGATGGGCAAAAAGCCATCAGTCGCCATTATTGGCGCCGGTCTGGCAGGACTTACCTGTGGCACAGCACTAAAGGGCCTGATCGAAGACGTCAAGATTTTCGAGAAGAACGTAATCCCCGGCGGTAGGGTAGGGACATTTCGGGCCGGGCATTACGAGTTTAACCACGGCGCACAATATTTCACGGTAAACAATCCACTGTTCTGGAATATAGTTTCAGCCTGGCAGACCGAGGGTATCGTGCGCCCCTGGGACGGCTGGATCGTCGAACTGCAGAAAGGGCAGGTTATTAACAGCGACATGTCGACGCAGCGGTTTGTCGGTGTGCCGCGGATGCAGGTTATCGCGGAGAAACTGGCGCTTAATTGCGATCTGGTGACTTCGGCCAATATATCCGAACTGGAGCGGCAGGCGGGCGGTGGCTGGCGGCTTTTCAACGAACGCGGCGATTATCAGGGTGTGCATGATATTGTCATTATCGCGACTTCGGCGCACCAGGTCGCCAGTTTGTGTCGAGCGATTGCAACAATTGCCAGGCCTGCTGAAAATGTCGATATGACCGCGTGCTGGAGTGCGATGTTCGCTTTCGAGAAAACGCTTAACATTCCCTACGATGCGGCATTCGTTCTTGATTCCCCACTTTCCTGGATTTCCCGTTACCGGATTAACGAAACTGGCAACGATGCCGATTGCTGGGTTTTACAGGCCTCCCCTGAATGGTCTCAGCAATATGCCGCCAGTTTTCGGGGTCGTGTTATGAATGCCCTGCTCGATGCTTTCTGGGAGGCAACTGATCTGGGAGCCAGTCAGCCGGTCTCGTCCTCGGTGCATTGCTGGAAGCACGCATTGCCCATCAATCCGATCAGTGAAGATTCGTTATTCGACGAACCGGGAGCGATCGGTGCCTGCGGTGACTGGTGCACAGCGCCGCGCATCGAGGGGGCCGTGTTAAGTGGTTTTTCGATGGCGGACAGGGTTATGAAATACGTAAATAAGAATTATGATTAACGCGTAGACATGATAACCGGTAGCCGGATGAGTAATAACGAAAATACCGTTCGTCTCGATAGATGGTTGTGGGCAGCGCGCTTTTTCAAAACCAGGGCACTCGCCAGCGAGGCAGTTTCCGGCGGCAAGGTCCACTTGGCAGGCAATCGAATAAAACCGTCGCGCAAGGTTAAATTAAATGATTGCTATGAAATTCAGCGCGGGTATGAGCGTTATGAAGTGATCGTGACCGATGTCTCGGACCGTCGTGGCCCGGCTTCCACTGCACAGAACATGTACCGAGAAACCGAGGGTAGTATCGAACGACGCGTTGACGAGGCGGAGAAACGCAGGTTGGCTATGATGCAGCGGCCCCGTTCGAGTACCCGTCCCGACAAGAAGCAGCGCCGGAAAATACGCCAGTTTAACGAAAAGTTATGAATCGGGTGTTTGTCTATGGCACCTTGAAGAAAGGCCATCGCAATAGCCATTTCATGCATGGCGCCGAGTTCCTCGGTAACTTTAAAACTCAAAAAATTTACTCGATGTACGAGTTCGACGACTATCCCGCGGTGTGCCTGCACGGCCGTCATGCAATCGAGGGCGAGGTTTACCACGTCAGTAATCGCCAGATCAGGATGCTGGACGACCTCGAGTGGTACCCGCACTTCTACCAGCGCATTGAAATCCCGACGAGCTACGGTGATGCCTGGATGTACATCGTAAAAATCGAGTTCTGCCACGGCAAAAAGCAAATCCCCGGCACCTGGCGCTAACCCGCTCATTTAAGCCTCCGCCGTTGCCATGGCGAGTGGATCCCCACAAAAGGCGCTTCCAACCGGCGCAGGCGCCGGTTGGTCCATCCATGGAATCGCTTGGAGCGCGGCATCCCTGCCGCGCTACACTTTTGTGGGGATCCACTCACCGTGGCAAGAATCATGTCCAATATCGAAATACTTTTTCAGGGAGCCGCAGGCCACCCAGTCAGTCCCGAGGAGCCTCATTGGTTGCCGATTGGCGACAGGTTATTGGGGGGCGGTCTTGATCAGGGACAGGATACTGCTGCGGACCTCGGTGCTGAGCAGGTTACGTACATCGAGACTGACGTAATCGAATTCCGTTGCGAACTCCAGCTGCTGCTGATTGTTCTTCACCAGATATTCGTTCTCGAGCATGGTCTCTATAAAGTCCCGAAACAGCAGGCGGTCGAAAAAGTCAGGTGAATTAAAGCCATAAATCATCGAGATTTTTTGTGCGAGCAAATGGCAGCGATGTTCCAGTGTCGCTTCCTGCAATGGATCCCCCGAAGTTTGCCATAGTACGATAAAGGTCATGTAGTATCGCTCGAGAATAGGCTGAACAATGTGCGCCAGCCTGGTCAACTGGATAAATTCGTGATTACTGCGCCGCGGACGTCGTAAATCCTTGTCGACCTGCTCGAGCAGGGATTCGTCGATAAGGCAGGAGATACATTCATCGACAATTTCCTCGAGACCGGTATCCTGCCACTCCAGTTGCAGTTCCGATTTCAGAAACGGGTAAAGCAGTTTTATTTTCCGCTGTACGCTGGCGCGTGGTACCCGTCGGACATTGACGAAACAACAGGCAATCAGCGCCGGGATAACCAGGCTGTGTAAACTATTGTTGCGATAGTATCCAATCAGGACCGAATCCTTCGGCTTCAGGTAAACAATATCACCCAGTTCATGCTCGCGGATGTGAATAATTTTCTGGTCTGCAATACGCCTGATCTGCTTCTTGTTAACCTTGCCTTCGATATGGATCGACGCCAGGCAGTGGGCCCCGCGGATGAGCCGGTGATGGAGGCGGGCCTGGCTTATTAGCTCTTCAATTTCGATGCTTTGCCGGGGCGTGGCAAGCAAAATGGTGGCGATCGAATTGACCGGGTTGATGACGCAGGCGCGATTGATACCGTACATGATCTCCCGGGCCAGATGATGCAGGCTGGCAAGATACCATTCGGGTTTTTGCCTGACCTCTTCGTATCGATCCGAGAAGTCGTCGCAGTGTTGTTGAAGTATCTGGTTGAGCTCAATGGGCTCGCCGAAGCTCGTGGTAACCTTGCCGAAATGGCCCTTGAGCCTGAAAATTGCAGTTAAGGCACCCAGGGTTGACTCGCGTTTCTTGTTACCCCCGTAGAGTTCACCGAGGTAAGATTTACCCTCGATCAGTTTCTCATACCCGATATAAACGGGAACAAAAGCAAGGGGTCGGACCTGGCTCTTGATGTAGGCATCGACGGTCATGCCAAGCATTCCGAACCTGGGCTTGAGCATTCTTCCAGTGCGACTGCGGCCGCCCTCGACAAAATATTCCAGCGGAACCCCGAGCTCAACCAGCTGGTTAATATAGGCGCGAATTACCGCGTTGTAGACTGCGTTATCCTTGAAACTGCGGCGGATAAAAAAC
Organism: Gammaproteobacteria bacterium; assembly: GCA_029862005.1. NCBI lineage: Bacteria > Pseudomonadati > Pseudomonadota > Gammaproteobacteria > Gammaproteobacteria bacterium. Next base: position 157,766 of record JAOTYD010000003.1, read on the forward strand.
GCCCCACCGCCGCGCAGTATCCGGCCGATAAAGGGAATATTGAGATTGTCTCCTGCAGCGATATACGGTAGTGCCAGGTTCTCGTTGTATATTACATAAGAAAGTAGCAGGTAATCGACATGGCTCCGATGGCAGGGAACGTACACCAGTTGATGAGTCAGAGCAGCCTGGCGAATACGTTCGACATTGTATACCTCGATTCCGCTATAGAATCGGTTCCAGAACGCACGCAATAATCGCAGCATGACTTCGATCGTCAGCTGGGTGCAGTCGGCAAATATTTCGCGACAATACTTGTGTGCCCTTGTATAGCTTTGCAGCGTACTATCGGCCTCTTCGGAGACCAGGCTTTGAACGATTTGATCTTCAATAACTTTCGCGGACAAGTGCTTATGGCTGGTAATCTGGGGTCCATGGGTGGCTTCACGCTGTTGACGCAGCATGGCAACCAGAGATTCCTGCAGATCCTGTTCGTCATTGCCGTTTTGTTCTATAAGCTCGCGAAAATCGAGCGCCTGCGAAAAAATAAGCCGCGTGTTACGGCCGTGAAATAAAATGGTAAAGAACTTGCGGGTACGCCCGGCAAGCGCCCAGGTATCCGCGAACAGGACCTGCAGCCAGTTTTTGTGACGTGACAGGGAGCGGCCCCAGAAAACCGAAACCGGCACAACCTGCAAATCCAGATCCTTGTCGTCTGCGAAGGCTTGCATTAATTCGGTCAGCTTCGCCGAGCGTTTGCGCCGGCGTTTAATCCAGTCGGTCAGCGGGCTGCGTGAAGCAATGCTGTAAACGGAGTGCAAATGGCTTAAGGCATCGATCGGGATATGGGCCTGCGGCTCTGGAAGACCGTAGCGATGGCAGGCCTGGGTTAATACCAGTAAATCACTGATGCCACGGTCGGCAAGCACATAGAGTGTAGGACGCGCAGGATCCAGGACCGAAGCCAGATTACCTGCAGGGAAAACATCGACCTTTACCCAGAGAAATAAAATCCTGCGTAGAATTCGATTAAACTGTGGCTTCAACGGGGACCTGTCGGTTTACTGCAAGTCACACAATCATAACCTTTTGGGGGCAACATAATGAATAAAATCAAACTGGAATTTGAAAATTCCAATGGTGAAAAACTGGCCGGTTTGCTTGAACTGCCCGAGCGGGTTGGCGATGTTTCCAGTTTTGCACTGTTTGCGCACTGCTTTACCTGCGGCAAGGATATTGCCGCGGCATCAAGAATCAGTCGCGCCCTCGCCACCCGGGGTATCGCAGTTTTGCGTTTCGACTTTACCGGGCTTGGCAGCAGCGACGGCGATTTTGCCAATACTAATTTTTCATCGAACATCGAAGATTTGATCCTCGCCGCAAAGGCGCTTGAGGAAAGCTATCGAGCCCCGCAAATTCTGATCGGACATAGTCTCGGTGGCGCCGCGGTCCTCGGCGCGGCGGTAAAACTCGATTCCGTCAAGGCAGTGGTAACAATCGGCGCACCCGCGACCGCGCAACACGTGGCCCACCTTTTCAAGGAAAAGGCCGATCAGATCCAGCAGCAGGGTGAAGCGGTGGTTGCACTGGGCGCGCGCGAGTTTTCGATCAAGAAACAGTTTCTTGACGATATCGATCAATATTCGTCAACCGAAAAAATACGCGACCTTGACGCTGCGCTTCTCGTGTTTCATTCGCCCGTGGATACAATTGTGTCGATCGACGAGGCGGCCAGCATCTACCAGTCGGCAAGGCATCCGAAGAGCTTCATCTCGCTCGATCAGGCCGATCATCTATTGAGCAAGGCAGACGATGCGGAGTATGTTGCGCTGACAATCGCCTCCTGGACAAGCCGCTATCTCGAGCTCGGTCCCGAAACGGATACCGTTGAGAATCCGGACCTCGTATCAGGCGAAGTGCTGATATCCGAATTGAATCAAAAGTTTTTACGTGGCATGTACACTAACAGTCACTTCCTGCGAGCAGATGAACCGCAGAAGTACGGCGGCTCGGATTTGGGCCCGAATCCTTATGACCTGTTGCTGATGTCGCTGGGTGCCTGTACCTCGATGACGCTGCGCATGTATGCCAATTTTAAAAAACTGCCGCTTGAAGACGTGTCGATTCGACTGCTACATGAACGCGTACACGCCGAGGATTGCATCGATTGTGATGACAAGATCGAACGCATTACGCGTCGTATTTCCCTGGCAGGTGAGCTGAGTGGAGAGCAACGCCAGAAATTGCTCGAGATCGCCGACAAATGCCCGGTGCACCGGACCCTGGAGAGCGATCCGCAAATTGTGACCGTACTCGAAGATTAAACCTGAATCAGAATCCCGTGCTCAGGCGGGCACCAAAACTGATATCGGGTGCAGTGCCGACCAGGATATCTTCGGAGAAGAACAGGTCGACCCGGTGGTTTTCGAACAATCCGAGAAATCCGAGCCCCAGTTGAATCTGAAGCGATTCATCGAAAGCGTCCAGATCGCTGTCTTCAATCGTTTCGGAATGCAGGTCAAGCTGGGCGATTCCGACCAGTTTCTCGCTAAATCGGTACTCGAGGCCTAGCTGGGCCACCCAGATTTCATCGACGATCAGTCCTTCAAGGGTGCCGTCGTCAGCGGGGAAACTTAATCCCAGCAATCCGTAGAGCGACATTTCTTCATCGATACGCTTTTCACGCGAAATCCAGATTGCGAAATCGACCGCCTCGTTACCGCTGAAATCTGACTCGGAGCCGGTCGGTAACTCGATGCCGACGAAGTAACGGATCTCGTTCTGCGACTCAAAACCGATTGCGATTGAAAGATCGCCGAGGCCGCTGGTGTCACTATCCTGCGAAAACTGTTCGATTCCCTCGCGCAGGTATTCGATGTTAAATTCGTCTTTGGGGAACTTGTCCCGATCGCCTTCAGGTAATCCGAATAATTCGTGCCAGCTATCGATCAATCCGTCGAGCTGACCGCCGCTGTTGGCCGCGAAGGGAATATTTACCTGCGCCAGCCATCGGTCTTTGCGGTAACTGAAACCGAGCTCGTAGCGATAGTTTTCCACGTCGATGACCAGGTTTTCGCCACTTTCACTTTCTTCCTGGAGGGTATTCGTTATATAAAAGCTGTGGTCGATTCGCCAGCCATTGTCTGGGTTAACGGGAGCCTGGGTCGGCAAATAGATTGGTTGCAGCACGGGATTGAGGTCACGCGTCGCAAGGCCCACGCCCGCAGTTGAGATTTTGCTGATGCTGGAGAGAACCATAACGCCCGCAAGTAAAATCCACCTATTCAGTCTCATAGTCACCATGCTCACGGGTTGCGAGAAATTCTATTTCAGGCCAACGTTCCTCGGTCATGGTCAGGTTAACCCGTGACGGGGCAACGTAGGCAAGGTCCCCGGCATGGTCGAGAGCCAGGTTGTTACGCATTTTCTTTTTGAATTCCTCGAGTTTTTTATTGTCGCTGCAGGAGATCCAGCGGGCAGTATTGACGTTAACGGCTTCAAACTGGCAGTCCACACCGTATTCGTCTTTGAGTCGATGAGCGACCACGTCGAACTGGAGCACCCCGACCGCTCCAAGTATCAGGTCATTGTTGGCGATTGGTCTGAATAGCTGGGTTGCACCTTCCTCGCATAACTGGGTCAATCCTTTCAGCAGGGCTTTCATTTTAAGCGGGTCTTTCAGCTGCGCGCGTCTGAACAGTTCCGGGGCGAAATTCGGGATACCGGTGAAGGCAAGCTGCTCGCCCTGGCTGAAGCTGTCACCGATTCGAATGGTGCCGTGGTTGTGAATGCCGATGATATCCCCGGTATAGGCTTCTTCCACGCGCCCGCGGTCGGCCGCAAAAAAGGTCAATGCATCCGGAATTTTCATGTCTTTGCCGATACGGACGTGCCGCAGTTTCATGCCCCGGGTATATTTTCCCGAACAGATCCGCATGAAGGCAATTCGATCACGGTGTTGCTTGTCCATGTTTGCCTGGATCTTGAACACGAAACCGGTGAGCTTGTCCTCGTCGGGTGCAACGTCGCGGCTCCTGGCAGGGCGGGGCGTGGGATGCGGTGCGTATGCGCTGATGGCATCGAGCAGTTCGGCCATGCCGAAATTGTTGATCGCGGATCCGAAGAAGACCGGGGTCAGTTCGCCTCGAAGATAGCTTTCGAGATCAAATTCACTGGCGGCGCCGCGCACCAGCTCGATCTCCTCGCGCAGTTCGTCTGCCATGCCACCCAACACATCGTTAAGCCTCGGGTTGTCAAGACCCTCTATCACTTCACCGGACGATATTTTTTCCGCATCACTCGCGGAAAACAGATGCACCGAGTCGTTGAGTAAATGGAACACTCCTTTCAGACTTTTCCCCATGCCGATGGGCCAGGTAATCGGTGCGCATTGAATCTTAAGCACTTCTTCGACTTCATCCAGCAGGTCGATCGGGTCCCGACCTTCACGATCGAGCTTGTTAATGAAGGTGATGATCGGGGTATCGCGTAACCGGCAGACCTCCATCAATTTAATGGTACGGGCCTCTACGCCCTTGGCGCAGTCGATCACCATGAGTGCAGAGTCAACCGCGGTCAGGGTTCGGTAGGTGTCCTCCGAAAAATCCTCGTGTCCCGGTGTGTCAAGCAGGTTGATAATAATGTCGCGGTAGGGAAACTGCATCACCGACGAGGTTACCGAGATGCCACGCTGTTTTTCCAGTTCCATCCAGTCGGAGGTGGCGTGCCTGGCCGCCTTGCGACTTTTAACGGTGCCGGCCATCTGGATTGCCTTACCAAACAATAACAGCTTCTCGGTCACCGTCGTCTTGCCGGCATCCGGATGCGAAATGATCGCAAAGGTACGGCGTCGACGCATTTCGTCAATGTCTGACATGTATAGCTTCCAAACTTGTTAACAGGACTGGCTAGCGGCTGAGCGCATCGCCAGGCGGTGATATATGCCTTGCAAACAACAAGGCATCTTCACGGCCTTCGTTTGCAGGGTAGTAGTCTTTACGGCATCCGATTTCGTTAAAGCCGGCCGAATTATAGCAACTTATCGCGGCGGTATTACTCGGCCGAACTTCGAGCAACATCGTCCGTGCATCACGGTCACGGGCCTCTTCGACCAGAAACTCGATAAATTGCCTCCCGTAGCCCTTGCGCTGGTGTTCCCTGGCTATCGACAGGTTCAGCATGTGACTTTCGCCGGCGGTGACGCTGATAACCGCGTGACCCACGATACTCTGCTGATAAAGTGCCAGCCAGCAGTGATAGCCGACGCGAATACAGTCGTTGAAGATTTTATCGGTCCATGGAAACTGGTATACCTCGCGTTCGACATTCATGACCCACCGGATGTCGGCAAGGGTCATGCGCCGAAACCACAACTCGGAATTACTCATTGCAGCATCTGGTAGAGCAGTTTTAGATCCTGCCAAGCGATAGCCTTGGCTGATGGGTTGCGCAACAGGTAGGCCGGGTGGTAGGTGACCTTGACCGGAATTTCAGTTCCAGGCAGTTTGTGCATTTGCTTTATCAGCTTGCCAACCGGTTGACTGGTATTGAGCAGGTTATGCGCGGATACCCGACCGACCGAGAGAATTACCCTGGGCGCAAGCTGCTCGATTTGTGCCTCCAGGTAGGCGCGGCATTGTTGCGCCTCATGGGGTTTCGGGTCACGATTATTGGGGGGGCGACATTTTACGATATTAGTGATGTAAACCTGTTCGCGCGAGATACCGATTGCGGCCAGCATCCGGTCGAGCAATTGCCCGGAGCGTCCGACAAAAGGTTCGCCACGAATATCTTCCTCGTGCCCCGGGCCTTCGCCGATAATTAAAAGATCTGCGTGTCGGTCACCAACTCCGGGTACTTTTTGCGTGCAATTTTGCGCAAGCTCGCAGGCGTCACAGGTATGGATTGCGTCGATAATCGAATCCCAGGATGCGAAGCTTTCTGGAATAGATGTCTCGGCAACAGGGCTCACCGGGATCACGGTAGTCGAACCTTCAATGACATCAGCTTCGGTTCGTGATACAGGGTCGCTGCCTGCCTCGGCGACAGGTTCGCTTGCCGACCTGTCGCCGGGGACAGCTTGACGTTCACTCCAAACTTGAATGCCGATTCCCTGCAGGCATTGCTGTTGCCGGTTGGTTAACATCGACTTTTATACATCTCCCAGCTGGGGATGGGTTCGATCAGCGCTATTGATTACCTTGTTCAAGGCATTGATATAGGATTTTGCCGAAGCAATGACAATATCCGTATCGGCTCCCTGGCCATTGATGACGCGGCCTTCTTTTTCGACCCTGACGGTAACCTCACCCTGCGAATCGGTTCCGGTCGTAATTGCGTTGACCGAGTAAAGCTGCAGGTTGACGCCGGTCCCGGTCAACTTTTCAATTGCCTTGAAACAGGCGTCGACCGGCCCGTCACCGCTGGCTTCAGCCTGTTTCTCGCTGCCATCGATATTCAGCGTCATCGTCGCGCAGGGTGTTTCACCGGTTTCACAGCAAACTTTCAGGCTGACCAGCTTGATGGTTTCGTTTTCGGTTTCGAGCGCGGCTTCGTTGACCAATGCGAGCAGGTCTTCATCGTAGATATCGTGCTTTTTATCCGCCAGGCTCTTGAAACGGGTGAAGACCTCGTTCAGTTCCTCCTCCGATGCGAACTCGATGTTCAGCTCCGCCATGCGCGATTTGAAGGCATTGCGGCCCGAATGCTTGCCAAGCACCAGCTTGTTGGTTGACCAGCCAACATCCTGGGCGCGCATGATTTCGTAAGTCTCACGTGATTTCAGGACGCCATCCTGGTGGATGCCGGATTCATGCGCGAAGGCATTAGCCCCAACAATTGCCTTGTTAGGCTGTACTGTAAAGCCGGTTATTCCTGAAACCATTTTAGAGCAGTTCATGATTTGCGTGGTGTCAAGACTGGTATCGCAGGGAAATATATCCTGGCGGGTTCGAACCGCCATGACGATTTCCTCTAACGATGCGTTTCCGGCGCGTTCGCCCAGGCCGTTTATGGTGCATTCAACCTGGCGTGCACCGCACAACACGGCGGATAATGAATTACCGACTGCAAGCCCCAGGTCGTTGTGACAATGCACGGAAAAGATCGCCTGGTCCGAGTTGGGGATGCGCTCCATCAGGTCCTTAATCAATTGACCGAATTGATGTGGCACATTGTAACCCACGGTATCCGGGATATTGATCGTCGTCGCGCCCTCGGCGATAACTGCCTCGATGATGCGGCACAGAAAATCAGGTTCCGAACGACCCGCATCTTCGGGGGAAAACTCGACGTCGTCGGTGTACTTTCGCGCCATGCGAACGGCCGCCACGGCTGCTTCTACCACCTGGTCGGGTGTCATGCGCAGTTTGTGTTCCATGTGAATGGGTGAAGTGGCCAGAAAGGTATGGATCCGTCCCGAAATAGCGGGTTTGATGGCATCGCCGGCGCGCTCGATATCGACCTGTTTGGCCCGCGCGAGCCCACATACCGTACTGTCCTTGATGATTTCGGCAACTGCCTTAACCGATTCGAAATCCCCGTCACTTGCAATTGGAAATCCCGCCTCGATAATGTCGACTTTCATCAATTCAAGTGCCCGCGCGATGCGTATTTTTTCATCACGCGTCATCGACGCACCCGGACTCTGCTCACCATCGCGCAGCGTGGTGTCAAAAATGATTAATTTCTCTTTGCTCATGGCTATCTCGTCTGTCTGAACGTTAAATATAATGGGTGTTGTTTACGTTTGCCCTCGTCAGGAGTTCTCTGATCTGCCTTACGGCAGCAGAGCGAGCAGCAGAGACAGCAGCAGGTACGCAGGCAGGAGACCCAGGCTGGCTGGAGTCTGTATTGGGGAACTGGGGTACCGAAATTGCATAGAATGAAATATAGCCAACTCTGACGAGCTTGCCAAGCAAAATCTCGGTTCTATGCTCAGGCGGGAGTTACTGCTGGGATCCCGAAAGGCGCACCCGCTTGCGATTCCAGCGGAATAGCGAAACGATCGGGCCGGACAACATGTACAGGAAAAAGAAAGAGAACAGCACGGTTGCCGTTTCCATTGACAGGAAAACAAAAATCAGCACCACCGCCAGTATCGCCACGAAAGGGACGCGTTCGCGTAAATCGAAATCCTTGAAACTGTAGTAAGGGAATCGTGAGACCATCAGGATCCCGGTCACGGTGGTAAGCACCAGTGCCGCGTAGGTCACGTCCTCTCCGGCGATGTCGTAACTTTCGCATACCCAGACCGCACCCATGACCACGGCTGCTGCCGCGGGACTGGCAAGACCCTGGAAGTAGCGCTTGTCGGCAACGCCGATCTGGGTATTGAAGCGCGCCAGTCGGAGCGCGGTCGAAGCTGCATAAATAAATGCTGCCAGCCACCCCAACTTACCCATGAACGGCGATACATCGCGCAGATATTCCAGCGACCACAGGTACATGATCAGTGCCGGCGCGACACCAAATGAAACCATATCGGAAAGGCTGTCGTACTCGGCGCCAAAGGCCGACTGGGTATTGGTCAGGCGCGCCACGCGGCCATCCAGGCCGTCGAGTAAACCGGCCAGGAAAATTGCGATTGCGGCAATTTCAAAGCGCTCATTCATGGCCGCGATAATCGCGTAGAACCCGGCAAACAGGGCGCCCGTGGTGAACATGTTGGGCAACAGGTAGATGCCCTTGCGCATACGCTTGCGAACTTCTTTCGGGTTGCTGTCATCCATAGATTCAGGACCGACGCGAGGCGCCTACGAATCCTTTTAGTTTTTGGATTTATCCACCAATGCGTTAGCGCTTAGCCAGGGCATCATCGCTCGCAGCCGGGCGCCGACCTGTTCGATTTCATGTGCCGCATTGTTGCGACGCCAGGCGGTCATCTCGGGGTAGTTCGATTGACCTTCACTAATGAATTTTTTCGCATAGGCGCCGCTTTGAATATCGTTCAGGCATTCCTTCATCGCCCAGCGACTTTCCTCGTTGATAATCTTCGGGCCGGTGCTGTATTCGCCGTACTCTGCATTGTTCGAAATCGAGTAGTTCATATTGGCGATACCGCCCTCGTGGATCAAATCAACAATTAACTTGAGCTCGTGCAGGCATTCGAAATAAGCAAGTTCGGGGGCATAGCCGGCTTCGACCAGTGTTTCGAACCCGGCCTTGACCAGCTCGATGGTGCCCCCGCACAATACCGTTTGCTCACCGAACAGGTCGGTTTCGGTCTCGTCCCGGAAAGTGGTTTCGATAATTGCGGTGCGCCCGCCGCCGATACCGGCAGCGTAGGATAGCGCCAGTTCTTTTGCCATGCCCGAGGCATCCTGCTGGATCGCGATCAGGTCAGGAATACCGCCGCCCTTGACAAACTCGGAGCGCACGGTGTGCCCCGGCGCCTTGGGTGCGATCATAATGACGTCGAGATCTGCGCGCGGCACTACCTGGTTGTAGTGAATCGCGAATCCATGCGCGAACGCCATGGCAGCGCCCTGCTTGATATTTGGTTCGATTTCGTTGGCGTAAAGATCGCTTTGAAATTCATCGGGGGTAAGGATCATGACTACGTCGGCTTCGCGGATAGCGTCAGCAGTATTCTTGACGGCGAGACCCGCCGCCTCGGCCTTGGCGGCCGAAGCCGAGCCCTCGCGCAGTGCGACTGTAACGTCGACGCCGGAATCTTTAAGATTATTCGCGTGGGCATGGCCCTGTGAACCGTAACCGACAACGGTGACCTTTTTGCCCTGGATGATGGATAAATCGCAATCCTTATCGTAATAAATGTTCATAACTGCCTCGTGTCGAAAATCTGGTTAATGTTTTTTTATTAAAGCGTACCTTCCGGGTACCACTAAATGGTAAGCGCTTTTTCGCCGCGCATTATACCCATCGAGCCGGAGCGAACCACCTCGACGATGTTGTTTTCGTGCATGGCCCTGATGTAAGCGTCGAGTTTATCCCCAGCGCCGGTCAACTCGATACAGAAAGTGGTATCGGTGACGTCGATAATACGTGCCCGGAATATATCCGACAGGCGTTTTACCTCGGCACGCTGCGATTCGCCTTCGGCCTTGACCTTGACAAACATCATTTCACGCTCGATGAAATTACCCTCGGTAAAGTCCTGCAGCTTGACGACATCGACGAGTTTATTGAGCTGCTTGGTGATCTGCTCGATGATACGATCCGAGCCGGTTGTAATAATCGTCATGCGCGACAGGGTCTGGTCTTCCGTGGTCGCCACCGTCAGCGATTCGATGTTGTAACCCCGCGCGGAGAACAAACCGGAGATACGGGAAAGTGCGCCGGCCTCGTTTTCGACCAGCAGGGAAATGATGTGTCGCATTAAACCAGTTCTCCCTTCGCCTTTAGTGATGCCTGCACTTTCTGCTGCAGCGGGGAGATATCCATTTCGTTATGGGCTTTTCCGGCCGAAATCATCGGGTATACATTCGCTTCCTGGTCGGTAATGATGTCGAGAAACACGGTTCGGTCCTTGAGCTTGAAGGCCTCAACCATTGCATCGTGTAAATCGTCGGGATCTTCGACGCGAATGCCGACGTGCCCGTAGGCCTCGGTCAGCTTGACGAAATCGGGCAGCGAATCCATGTAAACATGCGAATAACGCTTCTCGTAGAAGAATTCCTGCCACTGGCGCACCATTCCGAGATAGCGGTTATTAAGATTAATAATCTTGACCGGGGTGCCGTACTGCAGGCAGGTGGATAACTCCTGGATGCACATCTGGATGCTGCCTTCTCCGGTGACGCAGGCGACGTCCTTATCGGGGAAGGCAAGTTTGACGCCCATCGCAGCGGGAAGTCCAAATCCCATCGTGCCGAGACCCCCGGAATTGATCCAGCGTCGTGGCTTATCGAAATGATAGAACTGGGCGGCATACATCTGGTGTTGACCGACATCCGAAGTAATATAAGCATCACCCTTGGTGACTTTATAGAGTTCTTCCACGGCCTCCTGCGGCTGAATCAGGCCTTTCTTCTTCTCGTAAGCGAAGCTTTCCTGCGACTGCCAGGCCTTGATAGTTTTCCACCACGCATCAAGCGCCTTCTTGTCGACTCTGAGATCGGTGTGTTCCAGCTGTTTTATCATCTCGATCAGAACCTGTCTGGCACCCCCGACGATCGGAATATCGGCGTTGATCGTTTTTGAAATTGATGCGGGATCGATATCGACATGAATAACTTGGGCATAGGGGCAGAACTTACTGGTCACACCGGTTATACGATCGTCAAAACGTGCCCCGATGCAAATTAAAACGTCGCATTCGTGCATCGCCATGTTGGCTTCGTAGGTGCCGTGCATGCCCAGCATTCCAATAAATAGCGGATCGGTTCCGGGAAAAGCCCCCAGGCCCATCAGGGTTTGCGTGATCGGATATCCGAGCTTACGCACAAAGCTGCGCAACTCATCCGACGCATTGTCGAGAATAACGCCGCCGCCGGTATATATCATGGGCCGCTTGGCACTGAGCATTAATTCGATTGCACGTTTAATCTGGCGCGGATGACCCTTGAAATTCGGATTGTAGGAGCGCATCTCGACCTTTTCCGGGTACTGGTACGGAATCTTGATATGCGGCGCGGTAATATCCTTCGGGATATCGACAACGACGGGGCCGGGACGACCGCTGGTGGCAACGTAAAAAGCCTTCTTCAGGGTCTCCGCCAGTTTATTTAAATCCTTGACCAGGAAATTATGTTTGACACAGGGTCGGGATATGCCCACCGAGTCGACTTCCTGAAATGCGTCACTACCGATTGCGTGGCTTGGAACCTGACCGGTTATTACAACCAGTGGTATCGAATCCATGTAGGCAGTCGCGATGCCGGTGATCGCGTTGGTCGCGCCGGGACCGGAAGTCACCAGGCAGACGCCTGGCTTGCCGGTTGCCCGTGCATAACCATCCGCGGCATGCGTAGCACCTTGCTCATGACGCACCAGGATATGCTCTACGTCGTCCTGCTTCTGCAGTGCGTCGTAGATATGCAGGACGGCACCACCCGGGTAGCCAAACAGGTGTTTGATCCCTTCGTCTTTCAAGAACTGGATTATTATTTCGGAACCCGATAATTCCACACTAACCTCTGATAATCATTAAAACAAAAAGCGCAATTGTTTATGCCAAACCCAAAATTCTATTATGGTTAATAGTCAAATGCACTAATAACAGCTTGGATTTATTGAAGATATCCCAAAAAATCGCAAATTTAGACGCCCAGGGCCGGGATTATCGATGTTTGCGGCTCGGAATCGATTTAAGCCGGGTTTGACGGGATTTTCAGGAGAATCGGGGACTTCAGATTTTCTTCAGTAGAAAAACAAACTTTCCACCTTCCTCACCCGATGACAACAGCTGGATATTGGTCTGCTTCGAAAATGCCTCGAAGTCTTTTATCGATCCCTGGTCAGTCGAGATTACTTTCAGGGTTTGACCGCGCTCCATGTCGTCAAGCATTTTCCTTGCCCGCAACATTGGCAGCGGACAGTTCAGTCCCGAGGCGTCAAGTTCCCGGTCGAATGTTGCCATCAAAAATCTCCGTTTGCCGGTTGGCGGGTCTTACCAAACGGCATTTATATGTCAGGGCTTTTTAAAAGGCAAGCGAGACCGTAACTAGACGATGGCCTCGGCGGGTTTAAGGTCGAGAGCATGACCTCCCGCCGCCCACTTGACGACGCCACCGCGCAGACTGATCACGTTATTGATACCCTGCTGGTTTAAGAAACGGCAAACCTGCGCAGAGCGGCTCCCGGTTCGACAGTAGATAACGATTTGGCGCGGTGATTCGGAGAAGTAGTTGATTTTTAGCGGGATGAGGTGCATCGCCAGCGTCTTGGCGTTGGGCAATACACCACGCTCGATTTCCGCCGGGGTACGGATATCGAGTAATTCAAAATGATCTTCCTTGCGTAACATGCGATGCAAATCGGAAACGCTTATTTCTTTTATCCGGGACATAGAACCTGGCTTGTGGAACGAATACTGTACTACTGTGTCGATACTATTCTAATATAGTCCAATTTTATATCGATCCCAGTAAAATGTTGTTGTGTTTCCGGCTATTACGCAATCTCGGCCTCATGGCCTGTATCGGAATTTCGCTGCTGCTAAACAGCCAGGTTTCCTACGCGAATTCCGAGCTGCCGAGCCTGGGTGAAAATGCGCCATTTAACATTGACCGCGAGACGAAGTTAGGGCGCTCGGTTTACGAAAAACTTCTGGCAAACGGGTTGATCGAAACCAACCCGTTGCTCGATCACTATATTAATGACTTTGGATTCCGGTTACTGGCAGGAGTTGACAACCGCGCGCGCGAGTACCGTTTCTTCATCGTGCGTGATGATTCGGTAAACGCATTCGCGCTGCCCGGCGGCTATATCGGTGTGAACCGGGGTTTGATCGCGCTGGCTCGTACCCAGCACCAGTTGGCCTCGGTGCTGGCACACGAGATAGCCCACGTCCGATTGATGCACGGCATCAACATGATGGAAAAAGCAGGTGAGATCAGCAACGCGACCATTTTGACGATGCTCGCGGGTTTGCTGGTCGGGAGCGTCGATTCACAGGCCGGTAGCGCGTTGTTATTTGGTGGTGCGGCGGCCGGTCAGCAAGCGATGATCAATTACACCCGGGAGAACGAATACGAGGCCGATCGGATCGGGATCGGGCTGTTGAGTGATGCCCGGTTCGATCCCCAGGGCATGGTCGAGTTTTTCGGCATCATGGGTCAGCTCTCGGGCAGTTCCGGGCTTGGTGGGATCGAGTACTTGCGTACCCATCCACTCAGCAATAATCGTGTCGCGGAAGCGATTAACCGGGCCAATAGCTTGCCCGCAGGTGCCAACCAGGTGGACGATTTTTTGTTGTTCAAGGATTTTCTGCAATACCTGAGTAGTGATCACTTACCGCTGCAGGGTAGCGAATATCTGCGTGCGCTGGCCTCGATTCAGGCCGCCGAGTATCAGCGTGCCGATAAGATGCTGGGTGAGTTATACCGTGGCGATAGTGAAAACATCTGGTACGGCATCGCTTATGCAGAAAACCTGGAACAGCTGGGGCGCGAGGCCGACGCGGAGCTGGTGTATCGGCGCTTGCTCGATATCTTCCCCGGGGACTACGTGCTTTCGCTGCGCCTGGTACGCTTGCTCAAGATGGTCGGCCAAAATCAGGCCGCGCTGTTGATTGCAAGGCGGCTCGAAAACAGGTTTTCTCAAGAGCAGCAGGTTTATTTCGAGTTATCGGAAATTTACCGGGCGCTGCAACAACCTGCTCTGCGTATGATGGCCGAGGCAGAATTTCATCGAATTACAGGTAATCCGCAACAGGCAGTAAAACTCTACGATCAGGTACTTAAGTTACCCGAGACAGATCTCGCTACCGAATCAAAGGCTCGCGAAAAGCGCCTGCTGCTGTTAGAAAAATAACAATCGACCCTCGCAGAAATAAAGCTTTAGCCGCGGCTGCCGATAAGTATTCTGTAACCAGAATATTGTTATCAGCAGGCACCCGGCATGAAAAGAAGAACCCTATTGAAAGCGAGCCTTCAGCTAGGCGTTGGCGCAATGCTGTTTCCGGGGGTCGCGCTGAGCGCTTATCCCACCAGGGCCTTTCTGGCCAAGCAGATACCGGACGCACTGCGCGAAGCTTTCGGTACGGCTGATATCGGCGAGAGCGACAAGATAGAAATAGAAGCGCCGCATATCGCCAGCGATGCGAACATGGTTCCGGTCAGAATCAGATCCGGGTTTGAGAATACCGAGTCAATCTCGCTCGTGGTTACGGGAAACGAACCACCCTTTACCGCCTATTTCAAAATTTACCAGGCGCAAAGTTTTGTATCGACTCGAGTGAGGATGGCCGCTACCAGTGATCTGCTGGTCATTGTCAAGGCCGATGGGATTCTGCACACCAACAAGCGACCGGTTCGCGTCAGCCGTAACGGCTGTGGAGAGTAGCCATGGCCAGGACCCTGAAAATCCGCGCACACGAGATTGATGGACAGGTAGTCGTCAAAAGCGTGATCAACCATCCCATGGAAACCGGGCAGCGCAAGATAAAGAAAACCGGGAGAAAGATACCTGCTCACTTTATCAAGGAAGTCGTCGTCAGCCGCAACCGGAAGATTGTCATGGAAGCTTTCTGGGGTAAGTCGATTTCGAGGAATCCATATCTTTCTTTTCAGATTCCGGGCCGTAAGGGTGACACGATTACCATCTCCTGGCTCGACAACCGCGGCAATTCCGATACCGCCAGCGCCAACGTCCGCTAACCGATTCGTTATTCCGGGCAAGCACGTCACACAATCATAACGCTTGAATAACCAGTCTCTGGTCGGGACCCACCCCCGAAAGAACGCCGCAAAAGGCGCTTCCAACCAGCGCGAACGCCGGTTGGTCCATCCATGGAATCGCTTGGAGCGCGGCGTCCCTGCCGCGCTACACTTTTGCGGCGTTCTTTCGGGGGTGGATCCCTGAAATAATCTGGGTTTTGGTAGTGGAAGTTGTTAGAATCCGCGGACTTTTTCAGGAGCAATCAACAAGTGTTGATCAACTTCCAGGCACTCGGTTGTCGGCTTAACGAAGCCGAGCTCGAAACCTGGGCCAGCGAATTCTTGCAGCGCGGACACCAGGTGACCACCGATGCCGCGGAAGCCGACGTGGTCGTGTTCAACTCCTGTGCCGTTACCGCGCAGGCGGACCGGAAATCACGCCAGCAGATCGGACGTTTGCAGCGTAACAATCCGAAGGCCAGCCTCGTGGTTACGGGCTGTCATGCCAGCCTCAATCCCGACGCGGTCAAACGCTACCTAGGCGTTGACCTTGTCGTCGATAATCAGCAAAAAGAGCAACTGGTGGAAACCACGCTGGCTCTGGTTGGTAACCGTAGCGTCAACGATATGCTACATGAACCGTTAGTTGATCAATCGCTGAATGCATTGCTGGTGCGAGGTCGTCACCGTGGATTTATCAAGATTCAGGACGGCTGTCGCTATCGCTGTACTTATTGTATCGTCACGATTGCCAGGGGTGCCGAGCGCAGTCGTTGCGAGGCAGAGATTCTGGCCGAGATAAACAGCTTGCATCGACAGGGCGTGCAGGAAATTGCGCTGACCGGCGTGCATGTTGGCGGTTACGGCAGCGATATCGGCTCCAGCCTGTATCGCTTGCTAAGCGAGATTCTCGAGCATAGCCAGATTCCCCGAATTCGGCTGGCCTCGGTCGAACCCTGGGACCTGCCTGATCATTTCTTCGATTTATTCCAGGATTCGCGTTTGATGCCGCACATGCACCTGCCCATTCAAAGTGGTAGCGACACGGTTTTACGTCGGATGGCGCGGCGCTGTAAGACCAATGAGTTTGCGCGCCTGGTGGATAGGGCACGAGAGGCAATTCCGTTATTTAATGTAACTACGGACCTGATCACCGGATTTCCAGGCGAGACCGAGCAGGAATGGCGCGAGACCATGGATTTCGTTACCAAGACAGGGTTCGGGCACATTCATATTTTCCCCTTTTCGGCACGTGCTGGAACCAGGGCAGCCAGTTTGCCGGGGCAGGTCGATGGAACCATTAAAAAGGCACGCAGTCGCGAGATGCATGCGCTGGCGGCAAGGTTGAAGCGGCAGGAACTGGAGCGTCATATTGGTACCAGGGCTGAGGTGCTTTGGGAACAGCAGATTAACCATAGTCTCGGTCAGTGGATTGGTTACACGCCGCATTACCACAAGGTCACGTCGATGAATGCGCAAATTTCCGCGGCCGAAATTAGTGCAGTGAGCATCGATACCGTTTCCGATGATGGATCGATGCTCGTAAACGAAGGATACCGGACACAGGTTATGGTCGACGATATCGGGCAACATGACGCGCGAATTTAAATCGTCGAAATGTTTCATTCTGCAATTGCAAAGCAGTACACGCGAATTTACCGACGAAATGTTTACTGCCGATTACTGGCAACATCAACCGGGTTACCAGGTTATCAGTGCCGGGGGGCGTGGTGGAAGCTGCCTGATCGAGATCGATGGCAGGGAAGCTGTCCTGCGCCGTTATCATCGCGGCGGTATGGTGCGCAAAATGCTCAGCGATCAATACCTGTGGTTGGGCAAGACTTTAACCCGACCCTGGCGTGAATGGAAAATTTTACAGCGTGCGCGTAAAGCAGACCTGCCCGTGCCCGAACCGATCGCTGCCTGTGCCTGCCGCAGCGGCCTGGTTTATCGGGCGGCATTGATAACGGCGTACCTGGTCAATACCGAGATGCTGACACAGCGCCTGCAGCATGAAAATCTCGGGACAGAAAATTGGTACCAGCTGGGATTACTCATCAAGCGCCTGCACGCGGAGGGTATACGCCACGCCGATCTCAACTCGGACAATATACTGATCGATTCGCAGAATCGTTTTTTCGTGATTGACTTCGACAGGGCGCGTATCATGAATCAAATCGACGACTGGCAATGGCAACCTCTTTTTCGCTTGCAGCGATCGATAGAAAAGAGAAATCGGAACCGGGGTCTCCACTATGGCGAAGACGATTGGCAGGCCCTGATGGATGGTTACCAGTCGTAAAGGACTCGGTTACGGTCGGTTGCTGATTAGGGCCATGTATTGCTGAATGATGTCCGGTTGGCTCATCACGCGGGACTTTGCCTCCTGTCCTAGTGCTTCCGCCCGTTCCGGGTGTCTTAGTAGATCGGCGATCGACGCCCAGCACTCGGTAACGCTTCCTACCTGCAGCACACCCTGGTCAGCGCCTAACATCCGGATATCCTCGGCTATATTACTGTCCGAGGGCCCGGTAATAATCGCACGACCGAGGCTTGCGGGTTCGAGCAGGTTGTGACCGCCGGTTGTATCGAAAGAACCTCCCATGATGACAACCCTGGCGTGGGCCATCAAGGCAGCTAGTTCGCCGAGCGTATCCGCCAGGTAAACCCCGGTTTCCGGTTCAATTGGTTGCGCCTTGCTGCGTACTGAATAAGTCATGCCCAGGTCTTCGATCTGGACCTGAATTGTCCCGCTGCGGTCGGGATGCCGGGGTGCCAGTACGATCAGAAGGTGCTCGAGTTCCGGCGGCCGTGCTGCCAGGAACTGCTGTTCCTCGCCGGAGTGACTGGAAGCAAGAATCACGTAATCGCGTTCGATCAACCGGGATACCGGATTCGCCTGTTTACCGTGTAACTTGAGGTTGCCAACGATCCTGATGCGATCTTCGCTGACCCCCAGGCGTGTAAAAGCATCCAGGTCCTGTTTGTTGCGCGCCAGGATTTGAGCGAAATAGCCGAGTGTCGTCGATAACAGGCCGCGCACGAATCCACCCGCGTCCAGGGATTTCCGTGACAGGCGGGCATTGACCAGCAACAACTCAACGCCACGGCTGCGCGCCTGGTAGAGCAGCTCGGGCCAGAGCTCGGTTTCCATTACCAGGCCCAGCTTTATGTTGTGTTGTCGAAAGAAGCGTCGGCATGGCCAGCAGTGATCGAATGGAATCACGCTGCTGCAAACCGAATCGGAAAAAAGGTCCTGAATCACCTGGTAGCCGGTTGCGGTAAAACTCGTGAATAACACGTTTTCACCCTGCTGCATCAGCGCTTGCACCAACGGCGTGACGGCGTTTACCTCGCCAACCGACGAGGCGTGCACCCAGATCCGTTCATCATTGCCGCCCTGCAGGCCGAACATTCGCATTGACAGGTAACGCGGCAATCCGTGTTTGAAACCGTGTTTCAACGCGTGCAGGATCCAGAATAGGTACAACGGAAAGGTGAGCAGGCGATATCCAAATCCGGGTGACGGCACTGTCATTTCATCGATTCACGGGTAGAAGGGGGCCTCGCCGGGAGGACGGGTTTTGAAACGCTGGTGTATCCACATGTAACTTTCGGGGAATTGTCGCACGTACTCTTCGATTGAGCGGTTAATGGCGCTGGCATCTTCGAATTCATCGTCGCTGGGGAAGTCCTCGAGCGGGGCATCGATGTGGAGGATATAACCGCTGCCATCCTTTTTACGTTCCGGATAGTACGGCAGCATCGCTGCCCCCGACGACTGTGCCAGGCGTGAACTTGCTGTAATAGTTGCGGTAGCGATGCCCATGAAGGGCGCAAACACGTTACGCTCGCGTCTGAAATCCTGGTCCGGCGCGTACCAGGTTGGAATTTTTTGCCTGATGCCCTTGACCAGCTGCCGGGTGTTCTTGCGTGATACCGTGTTGACGAAGTAACGGCAACGCCGCGTATAAAGGTAGCTGTCGAACAGCTGGTTTCGCTGAGTTCGATACATGACCTGCACCGGCATGAACAGAGCCAGCAGGCGAGCGCCGATTTCGAGACTGGTAAAATGGCCGGTCAGCAGGATAGCTCCGCGTCCGCTGTCGAGCACCGCGTCGAGATGTTCGCGTCCTTCGATCTCGACTATCGACCTTAACTTGTCTGCGCCCCACCACCAACACATCGCCATTTCGATCAGTGAAATACCGATATTTTGATAACAGGCCTTTTTTATGCGATTGCGCTCGTCGACGGACTTTTCAGGAAAGCAGTGCGCAAGATTAGTATCGACTATTTTCTTGCGAGAACCGGTAACCAGGTAGATAACGCGACCAATCAGCCGACCAACCGATAGCTCGATACGAAATGGCAGTAACGAAACCAGGCGCAACAGGCCGAAAATACACCACATCGGCCAAAATTTCGGTGATAAGTAATCGCTCGCCTTGAATAAAACGGAGCTCGCTTCGCCCATCGGCTATGGCTGAATCAACCAGCGGTTGATGTCGAAAAGGTCGTCTTCCTTGAGTAATCCCGCCGCCTGTTTTAATCTCAGTTTATTGAGCAGGTAATCGTAACGTGAACTCGCGTAGTCGCGCCGGGTACGGTATGTTTCCCGCAGCGATACCAACACGTCGACCGAGGTTCGCGTACCCACTTCGAATCCGGCCTGGGTTGCCTCGAGGGCAATTTTGCTCGACTCATTTGCCTGCTTGAGCGCCTTGACCTGGCTGATTCCAGAAACCACGTCGAGGTAAGCCGTGCGCGATTGCTGCGAAGCCAACCGGGTTTGTAACAGCACCGTGTTTTTGGCGGAAACAAAATTTGACTCGGCCTGGGCTTGCTCGGCGCTAATGCGACCGCCGGTATAAAGTGGCACCTGTAATTCAATACCCAGGGTCAGATCGTCCTGTTGGTAATCACCTCTTAGTTCATCACCATCGACATCGTTATCCGCATAACTTGCCGTCAGATCGAGCGTTGGATATCCACTCCTGGAATTTTTATCACGCTCGAAACGCGCCGCATTGAGGTCCTGTTGCGCCGCGATAAGATCGAGGTTGTTTTTTAACGCCAGTAAAACCCAGGGCTCGGCGGTGATCGGGTCGGGTAGCGATAGCTTGAGGTCATCACCCAACGGTGCCAGTTTTTTGATCGAGGGGTCGGCGGTAATAACTACCAGTGACTGTAACGCATTTTCGAGTATGTTTTCGGCCAGGATCGCATCCGCTTCGGCAGTGTCGAATCGGGCCTGCGCCTCCTGTACGTCGGTAATCGCGATCAGCCCCACTTCAAAACGTTTTTGCGCCTGTTCCAGCTGACGCTCAATAGCGTTGCGTTCGGCGTAAGCGAACTCGACGTTATCCTCAGCCGCGAGGATAGCGAAATAGGTCTCCGCTACCCTTAAGATTAATGCCTGGCGGGCAGCATTAAGACGGGCGAGTTCAGCCGCAGTACTGGCTTCGGCGACGTTGATATCGCCCTGGATTTCGTTGTTATACAGCGACTGCGACAGGTTAAGGCTGTAGCCGATGGTTTCACTGTCATTGTCTCCGGTTTCAGAATTATCGGACTCACGCGCTGTACCACTTGCATTCAGGGATATCTGCGGTTTGCGTCCGGAACGAGCCTGCGGTAGTGCCTGGACTGCTGCCAGGTAACTGGATTCCGCAATCATCAGTTCGGCATCATTTTCCAATGCAAGGCCGTAGACGGTAACAAGATCCTCGGCTGGCGATGCCTGCCACCAGAATAGTAAGATCAGCAAGGCGAGTTTCGACGGGAATTTTTGCATTAGAGGCTTCACATTTTTGGTTTGCGCGGATTATAAAGAAACTGGTATCGGATTAATACAAAGGCATATCGAGGTCAACCTCGCGCGCCCAGGCGTCAACACCACCATCCAGGTTAACCAGCCCCACGACTGACTGTTGTTGCAGGAACCTGATGACATTCTGGCTGCGAATGCCATGGTGGCAGATCACGATAATCTCGTCAGTATTTTGCAGTTGCGCCAGCTCATGCGGTATCTGTCCCATCGGGATATTAATACTGCCGTCGATATGGCAGACTTCGAATTCCCAGGGTTCCCGGACGTCGAGTAGCAGTGGTTTTGCAGATTGCAAATGTGCAGCCAACTGCGTTGCGTTCATGCTACGCATTGGCCGCTTAATCAGGCTCGCAGTCGCGGTAGATCAGTTTCGAACAGGGATTGGGTCGTCCATTCGGCATCGCCGACACGTGATATTAGCAGGGCCTCCATGACCGGCGACTGGCCGACAACGATAAACATTCTACCACCCGGCTTAAGCGCCAACTTCAGATTTTCGGGCACTTGCGGCAACGAACCCGTGACCGCAATTACGTCGTAGACTGCCGAGAAATCGATCTGCGCCAGCCCAAGCTGCTGAAATTCGACATTGTCCTGTCCGCTATTGGTGACGTTGGTTCGGGCAAAGTCAATAATTTCGGCGCTCGGATCGATGCTGGTAACCCGATCGCCCAGTTTTGCCAGGCAAGTCGTGATGTATCCACCACCACTGCCAACCTCCAGCACCCGGTCTTCGGGTTTGATCAACAGCGCCTGCAGCATGCGACCTTCGATCGTTGGTGGCAGCATGCTGACGCCATTGCCGACCGGAATCTGGCAGTCCGCGTAGGCAAGCCCCTTGTAGGCCTCGCGCACGAAGTCTGCACGGTTGACCTGGTTAAGCGTGTTCAATACCTGGTGATCGAGGACTTCCCAGGGGCGGATCTGTTGTTCGATCATGTTGAACTTGGCGATTTCTGCGTTGACCATGAGAGTTTCACTTGTGGTTTTATAGCGAGTGAGTATATCGCATCCGTGCAAGGTTAATCACCAGTCGTTACAACTATAATCGTGGGTTATTTCCTCGCCCGGCCAGATGTCACGCAACGCCACGACGCTGAGGTCATCGTAATAGCAGGCGTTGGGATCGTCCGAGTGGTTGATGTACCTGAATCGGCACAAAACCTCGATACCCTGGCCGGCGTTAATCCACAGGACATGGGGTCCATCGCTGGTACAGGGGCTTCCTTCCAGCCAGCCGATAATCGTGTCTTTACTGATATAACTGCCTGCAAACAGCCCCCTGCCGTGGATACCGCTGGTCGCAATGTAGGTATTTTCTAGTATCAATTGTTTTAATTTTACGATCTAAAGCGTATGATTTTGTGACCAATCGCGAATATAACAAATACCAGCGATGGCGTTAACGCGGGAAAATACCAGGCGAGACGCAATAATAATCCAGGAATTGGCCCGGAGCAGGCAGGTTTTTTGAACCTGGAGGAAGAGAGTCGACACATGAAAAAAATAATTATTACAGCGCTGGCTTGCAGCATTGCGGGTACGGCGCATGCCGGTGGTTACCGGGTTGCCTTGCAGGGGCAGAAGGCGCTCGCGATGGGGCATACCGGGGTCGCCTTGACCGATAGTGCCGAAGTCGTATTTTTCAATCCGGGGTCAATGACCCAGCTCGAAGCCGAAACCGACATCGTCGGCAGTATTTTCCTGCTCGAAGGCATGACCGAGTATGCGAGCGAGGAGACCCTGGTTGAAGAGGAAACCGACACTCCGCTGGGCACGCCACTCAACGGATACTTCGCGCAAAGGATATCGGACGAAATGTCCTGGGGAATGGGTGTCTATACACCTTACGGAAACAAGGTCGAATGGCCGAAAGACTGGGCAGGGTCGCACCTGGTGAACGATATTGAACTGCAGGCCATCTACTTCCAGCCCACCATTGCCTATCAGCTAAACGATACCACGAGCATCGGCTTTGGCCCCACCCTGGTGGTGGGTTCGGTTGAATTTAATCGCAATTTGACTACGTCACTGACCGATGCCGATGGTAACCGCTCCAATGTTACGATCAAGGCCGATAACGTAACCGCGTGGGGCTACAATCTCGGCATCTTGCATAAGCTTTCGGACAAGACATCGCTGGGTTTCAGCTATCGCTCGGAGATCATCCTCGAGGCGCGTGGCGAGGATGCCGATTTCGACGATGTTCCGACAGCCCTGGAATCCACCTTTGCCGATGGTGATGTCGATGGCGATCTTCCATTACCGGCAGAACTGACTCTCGGTATTGCTTATAAGTACAGTGACAAGCTGACCCTGGCTTTCGATTACAATCGCACCTACTGGGATGTCTTCGACGAGCTGACATTCGAATTCGACAACGGTATCGAGTCGGTGAATCCGAGATTCTATGAAGATTCGAGCATCTATCGGTTCGGTGCACAGTATCGCTACAACGACAAGTGGACGCTGCGCGGTGGTATTTATTTCGATGAAACCCCGATACCGGAAGGATCGTTTGAGCCGATAACTCCGCGCAACGATTCGATCGGGTATACGGCGGGCGCTACTTATAGATACTCCAAGAACCTGCAAATGGATTTTTCAATACTGATTCTGACTTTTGACGACGAAGAAAATTCCTACGATTATTACGAAGAGGGTGGTTTCACCATCCCGTTCAGTGGAGACTATGATTCGGCGGCCAATTCGATCGGGTTTGGCCTGTCGTACCGGTACTAGGGTGGATATTATGAAAATCGTCAAATCGAAAACGTTACTTGTGCTCGCCATGGTTTCCCTGGTAGCGGGTTGCGACACCGACATTTCCGGCAGTTCCGGAGAAGATCCCAGTGCAGGCTCTGCCGATTTTACAACTTTTGTCGCACTCGGTGACTCGCTAACTGCCGGCTATGCTGATGGTGCCCTGTATCTTCACGGACAGGAAAACTCCCTGCCGCTGATTCTTTCGCAGCAATTTGCACTTACCGGCGGTGGGGCCTTCACCCAGCCGCTGATGCCTGTCGGGGGAACGGGCAGCCTGACCCATACCGCAGTCGACCTGGGGCGCGCGGACCGCCTCGTACTAGTGCCGACCGGTAATCCGTCGCAACCAGTCGCGCCGGACACGATAACCCCGGTGCAATCGACCGCCATCGACGCACGCGTCGGCAACGGTGGATTTAATAACATGGGTGTGCCTGGCGCGAAGGCGATTCATCTAGCCGTGGCCAACTATGGAGCAAACAGCCTGGCGGCATTCATTGCGGGGACGTCGAATCCGTATTTTGCACGCTTCTCGTTAAACGACACGACAACCATGATTGCGGATTTTCTGGCGCAGGCGCCGACCTTCTTTGTGTTGTGGATAGGAAATAACGACATTTTGCTGTATGCAGTGGACGGGGGACCGGGCAACGCTAATCCACCTTACGGCACGACCACCACCGATGTCAGCGACCCGACCCTGTTCAACGCGGCTTACAATGGCGCTGTTGCCGCGATCACAGGCACGTTCCCGGACTCTAAGGGCGTGCTGGCCACGATTCCCGATATTGCCACGATTCCGTATTTCACGACCGTGCCCTACAATCCGATTCCGATGGATGCGACCACCGCGGCGTTGAGTAATGGCGCCTATGCGGCCTACAACGCGGGAATTGCCAGTACTCCGATTTCGCCTGCCGAGATCGCTCAACGAACGATCGTGTTTGCAGCGGGGCAAAACGCACTGGTTATCGAGGACGATAGCCTGACAACGGTAATTGGTTTACCGTCGATTCGCCAGGCGACTGCGAACGATCTGATCATATTAACCTCGTCTCCCAAGATTGGAACCGAGGCGGTGATGGGCGATCCGACCACGATCTGGGGTGTGGGTACTGCGATGCTCGACGCAGACGTATTGACCGAAGCCGAAATAGGTTATATCGAGACCGCGCGCACAGCGTACAACGCGACCATTGTCGCCGCCGCGAATGCCGACCCCGACCTGTTGCTGTTCGACGCCGCAGCGAAACTGACCGAGCTCAATGCGACCGGAATCATTTATGGTTCGGGCGGTGTCTCTTCCACCTTCGCGCAGGGCGGGGCGTATTCGCTCGATGGCATACACCCGACCGCAAGGGGTTATGCCGTGATCGCCAATGAAATTTTCAAGGTTATCAACGAAGGCTTTGATGCCTTTATCCCACCGGTTGATCCAAACCAGTACACCACCGTTTTTTATCAATAGATCGATATCCCGTTTGACGCAAGCAGTCGCGAATTTTCGCGACCGCTGCGCCCTTTCCCGCACTCTGAATCCGGCTATCAACGCCTGATCCTCAAACCTGCTGTAACCTGTGAATTCAGATATTTAAACTATACTGCTGTCATTACTTTGACAGGGTCGGTGTGGTACTGGCCCGATAACAACAATAGTGCTGCCCAGTCATGTCGGATATCCAACAACACCTGCAGGAAGTAACCGAGCTGATATCGTTGCCCGAGGTTTATCTGAAGGTGCAGCGTTTGATGGACGACCCGGCTGCGGATATCTACGATTTCGCCGAAGTCATCAGCGTTGATCCGAACCTGTCGACACGCGTCCTGAAGGTGGTCAACAGTGCATACTTCGGCTTTCCCGAACCGGTCGAAAGCATATCACGCGCAATTAACATGATTGGCATCGGCCCCTTGCATAACATGGTGCTGGGTATTTCTGCGATATCGAGCCTGTCGCTGCCCAACGATATCATGCCGTTGAATACCTTCTGGCGTGCGAGCCTGTATTCGGGGGTGCTGGCGCGCTTACTGGCCGAAAAATTGAAGTTGTCGAAGAGCGATCACCTGTTTATCGCCGGGTTGCTGCATGAAATAGGTCACCTGGTGCTGTATTCGAAGTTTCCGCAGCAGGCCTCGGAGGCACATAAAATAGCGGAAGAGCAGGGCCTGCCGCTACACGTGGCCGAGGTGCAGGTCATGGGTTATCACTACGGCGACGTCGGGGCCATGTTGATGGCCAACTGGAACCTGTCCGATAACCTGCAAATGCTTACCCGCTACCAGCCGACGCCCAGGGCCGCAACCCAGAACCAGGTCGAAACCGCACTGATGAATCTGGCCCATACCTGCGCCCATTCAGTGACTACAGAAAATCGCAACGCTGCCGATACCGTAACCGATGCCGAAGTCCTGGAAATAACAGGGCTGACGCAGGCGGAACTTGAATTCTCGATGGATGAGGCCGGGTCGATCAGCGCTGACATGGAAAAGGTCATCCTGGCTTAATCCTAAACAGGATAGCTATCAAATGAAGGCTGCACGTGAATTCGTCAGCGACATGGCCGAGCACGTCTCGATGCCCGAGGTCTATGTCGCGATTCGAAAACTGCTGTTGAATCCCGATGCCACGATGGAGGAATTTGTCGAGGTAGTGGAGCGTGACTCGATGCTGGCGGTGCGGATCATGCGCATGGCGAAAAGCCAGTATTTCGGATTTCCCCGTAATTGCGAAAATCTCTACCAGGCGATCAGCCTGATCGGCCTGATGCAGTTACACGACCTGATGCTGGGTTCGCTGTGCATGCGCACGTTCGCTGCAATCCCGGAAGCGGTGCTCAATCTGCGAGATTTCTGGCGCTACAGCGTGCAGTGCGGTATCGCTGCGCGAACCATTGGGCAACATAGTAAGGCCGAAAGCCACCACGTGTTTTTCACTCTGGGGTTACTGCATGATATCGGTCACGCCGCATTGTTCCTCAAGGCACCCGATGCGTCGTTAAAGGCGCTCGAACTCAGCCAGCTGTATGACCGTGAACTGGCCGAGGTGGAACGTGAACAGATGGGCTTCAACTATTGCCAGGTGGGTGCGGAACTGATGCAGAGCTGGCACCTGCCGCCGGTTTACCAGCAGGTAGCCGCCTTTCATCTCGAACCGGATCGTGCCGACGAGTCGTTTCAAGACGCGGTCGAAGTGGTGCACCTGGCGCATGCCCTGCGCCAGGACTCGAACCCGGGTAGCCACCACCACCTGATCAACAGCAGTATCGAACAAAAACCGCTGTTCAAAAACCTGCCCGAAAAAATCGACGAGATCGTGGCCCGGGAGATCGAGGCGAACACCGACCAGGTGCTCGGCCTGTTATGGCCGGGTGCAGCGCTGGAACTGGTTTCTGATTCAGCGGGGGCAGGCAATGCATAGCCGGTTTTCTGAAAAATGGCTGGAAACCGTATGCGGCATGTTGCCCGATGTGCACTCCGCGGTGTTCATGGTGCCCGACCCGGACAACAACCAGCTGCACCTGCTGGCGCAATGGCCCGAAGACCTCCCAAAGCACCAGGATTTCTTTGCCACGGTCAAATACGCGCTCAAGAAAAAAGGTGAAATCTGTTTCTCGAGGGCGCTGGTCGTCGACGGCCAGGCGCTGGATTACTTCGCCAAGCCGGTTTATATCCGTTCGCGGTTGGCCGGGGTGCTCGCGGTCAAGATGAAACATGTTCCGACCACCAAGCACCTGGCCGTGTTTCATTCGCTCAGGCGCAGTGTCAAATGGCTGGGCCTCGCGAGCTTCGAGAAGCCAGAATCCGACAATAATGAATTCTACAGCCATGTCGTTGGCGTGCTGGCAAGCTGCTTTGAACAGGGCAGCTACCAACAGGGATTGATGCGCATGGTTGCCGAACTGACCAGCCATTTCAACTGCGAGCGCGTCGCTTTT
The DNA here is from genome assembly GCA_029862005.1 of Gammaproteobacteria bacterium. Lineage (NCBI taxonomy): Bacteria > Pseudomonadati > Pseudomonadota > Gammaproteobacteria > Gammaproteobacteria bacterium. Next base: position 185,560 of record JAOTYD010000003.1, read on the forward strand.
GCTGAACTGCGCGGGCACCACTGCGAGGTCATTGCTCTGTCGAACAGCGCCGAGTTCGACCAGCGCTCGAACCTGGTGCGCAAAATCGCGGACGCCATGGACGAAGCCGTCGAACAGGATAGTTCGATCCTGTTTCCAGATCAGGAGAGCAAGGTGATCCAGCGCGCACACCAGGAACTGGCGCGCAAGTACGGATCCGGCTCGATCGCGACGATTCCGCTGATCACCGAGCGCAAGGTGTTCGGCGCGATTACGCTGCTCTGCAGCGAAGACCTGCCGCTCGAACATAAGACGCTTGATCTGTGCCAGCAAACCCTGTCGCTATTGACGCCGTTCCTGGCGCTCAAACGAGACCAGGAGCGGAGCATATTGCCGAAACTATGGGACAGCATCACTGGAGGACTCGGTGCTGTGTTCGGCCTGAAGCATTTGCGTACCAAGGCGATCACGGCCACGCTTGCGGCTTTCCTGGTGGTAACCAGCATGGTCGAGGCCAATTTCCGCATTACCGCCGATGCCGTGCTCGAAGGTGAGGTGCAGCGCGTGGTCGCCGCGCCAATTTCGGGTTACCTGCTGTCCTCGGCGGTTCGCGCCGGCGATACCATTCGCCAGGGTGAAGTCATGGCGAGCCTGAATGATTCCGAGCTGAAACTCGAACTGACCCGCCTCAACGGTAGCTTACAGAAATTGCGCCGTGAATATCGCGAAGCCCAGTCGGCTCGAGACCTGGTCAAGGTGCGCGTAATACGGGAGCAGATCAACCAGGCCGATGCCGAGATTGAACTGGTCAATCAGCAGCTCGCGAGCATCAACCTGACCGCGCCTTTCGACGGTGTCGTGATCGAGGGCGACCTGAGCCAGATGCTCGGCTCGCCGGTCGAACGCGGCGATACCCTGTTCAAGATCGCACCGCTGGAAGGTTATCGCATCATCCTCAAGGTTGACGAAAGCGAGATCTCGTACGTGGAGGAGGGCCAGGCGGGTTCGTTGACGCTGGCGAGCCTGTCCAAACGGAACCTGCCGCTCAAGGTCGAGCGTATTACCTCGGTCGCCAAGGCCGAGGACGGTGCCAACATCTTCCGCGTCGAGGCCTCGCTGCCGGACGCGCCCGCGGTGCTGCGGCCGGGCATGGAGGGAATCGGCAAAATCGATGCCGGACGCGAACGCCTGGTCTGGATCTGGACCCGCGAGATGGTTGACTGGTTCCGGCTCTGGCTCTGGTCCTGGTGGCCGTAAAGGATTACAGCAATGAGCGATGGATTGATCAGTCCCCACTGGTACCGGGTTGCAAAGCTACAGCCCTGCCTGCACGAGCAGGTCAAAATTCATCGGCATGACTATCGCGGGCTGATCTGGTACCTGCTCGAGAACGCCACCACCGGGCGCAGCCATCGCTTCAACCCGGCCGCCTACCAGTTCATCGGCCTGATGGATGGTAAACGCAGCGTGCAGGAAATCTTTGACCAGATTTGCACGCAACTCGACGAGTTTGCGCCCGGCCAGGAAGAAATTATCGACCTGATGAGCAAGCTGTACGAGTCGGACCTGCTCAAGAGCGAGGCGCTCGCCAACGTCGAAGAGCTGTTCGAGCGCCAGACACGCCAGAAAGCCAACAAACTCAAGCAACGTTTTTCGAATCCGGTGGCGCTGCGCTTTGCGCTGTGGGATCCGGAAGATTTCCTGAATCGACACCAGGCCAAGGTGAACTGGATGTTCAGCAAGCAGGTTGGATTGCTGTGGTTGGGTCTGATGCTCTATACCGGGCTGCAGGCCGCGCAGCACTGGCCCCAGATAAGCCATCACTTCGGGCTCAACGCGCTGTCACCCTACAACCTGCTGCTGATGTTCGTGCTGTATCCCCCGATCAAGTTCGTGCATGAACTCGGACATGCCTTCAGCGCCAAGCTCGAGGGTGGCGAGGTGCATGAAATGGGGATTAACTTCCTGATGTTCATGCCGGTGCCCTACGTCAACGTCTCGACCGCGACCCACTTCCGTAGTCGCTACAAACGCATCCTGGTGAGCGCTGCTGGCATCATGGTGGAACTGTTCATAGCTGCGCTCGGACTGCTGCTGTTCCTTGCGGCACAACCGGGACTGGTGCAAAGCATCGGCTTCAACATGTTCCTGATTGGCGGCGTGTCGTCGCTTTTTTTCAACGGCAATCCGCTGCTGAAATATGACGGCTACTACGTGCTCGCCGATGCACTGGGTATTCCAAACCTGTTTCAGCGCTCCGCGCAGTTCTGGCAATATTTTTTCCAGCGT